>JARRMA010000184.1:0-4387 GCA_037386505.1 Candidatus Bathyarchaeota archaeon | reverse complement strand
TTGAAAATGCAAGTTCCAAAGAGTTAACCGATGCAAATTATGCAAAGATGATGCTGCATTTATCAGACATTAATTATACAAAAAGGGTATTGCGACAGCTAGAAAGCGTTAAAAAGAGAAGCAAAAAAGCTGAAAGTGACATAGAGAAAAGAGCAGTCATAAAAGTTCTATTATTTTCTACGTGGTTACATAGACTTTACTTCATCACAAGATCATTACTGATGGGAGTAATAGGTGCAGTGACCACTTTTTTGGTTGTATCGTATTTTGGCTTGATAGACGCTATCGAGGTGTTTGTTTTAGGTATACTTGTGTTTGTGTTTTCGTTAGTTATAACACGTTTTTTTGATGCATACATAACCAAAGCTACAAAAAAGATCATTGAACTTCTGGCCAGTCACAGAACGATCAGGAACTTCATCATGAATCACTTCTAACAAAGATCATAGCATTCAAAAAATGTTGCATTATTATACTTTCTTGAAAATTTACAGGCAAAAAAATTAACTGATAGTTTTTTCTAAAATAAACACGTATTATCATAGGTTATAATACAAAATATTTCGCGAAAAGCTACACATGGAGGTGATTGTATGAGTAAGGCAAAATCGAACATATTTTATGAATGCAAAAAATGTGGTGCAAAAGGAATTTTGGTTGAAAACGTTGAGTCCATAAATTTTAACAAAATCAAGAAGTTACGATGTGGTGATGGATCAGAAAACGGTAAATTTCAATTTTTACATCCACAGATGTGCAATTAATGGTCAAATTGATTTAATCTTCAGTATATTCCTCGGCTGCGAGATTAACTGAAACCGTGTCTTTATGGGAAGATGTTTTAATCTTTTTTTGATTCATCTTTCTACCTTGCATAAACGAATTTTCGGCGGCAGTAATTCCATCTGATTCTAACATTTCGCCTCTCTGTTTATCATCATAAATGTCTCCTGTTTCGCGTTCAATCTGTTGTTCAGCTTCGTTAGTATCGGTTCCTTCAATCTTTTTTTATTGTTATCAGTCATTTAGTCATTTCCCCATAATAAAATACGCATTGTTAAATATAAATAACATGATTGTATAAATTGTATCAAATAATTATTTTATAAAAATTTACCGTTTAAAGGAATAATTAAAGCATAATTTAAGAATTAATTGTAAAATGGTTTTTCAAAAACCAGAATAGAAATTTTTGAACAAAAAAAGAGACTTAATACGTCTGCTGGTGTTCTTATTCACTCATCAATTCGATCATTCGCTTTCCTTTTGTACGCGTAGAAACGTATACTATGCCTTGTATTTCCAAGCGCATCACGGTTTTGTTCAAGTCTGCAAATCCTGCTTCGTCATGAGCTTCTTTAATCAGTTCGTAAAGGTCTATATCTGTTAAAGGGCTTTTTCGTTTCAAGATTTCAACTATTGTTGTGACTAGTGGATGAGGTTTCCATGTTTTTGTAGACATTATCTAAATCATCATCCATATTTTGTTAGGTCTTTCATTAGCCGAACTTGATTCATAATTTATTACTTTTAGAATCATTGCATTAATCTTGTTATTTTGTGAGTTAGTTACCACCTGATAAAAATAAGCGGATGTCTCTGCCGAAAAAAATTTTGAGCGACTTTGGGCTGCCACCAACAAAAACGCGTCTGCATTCCGCATTCTGTATCAGTTTTTGAGGTTATTCTTCTCGTCTAATTGAAGCTGTCTTTCTGCTTAATATGATGTAGGTATCCGTTGTAAATGATACGTGGTATCCTTGATCTGCTAAATCATTTAACCTTTCATTTAACTTCGCCCATGTTTCTACATCCCTAGCTTCAGGCACTTTCTCTATTTGAATAGTTTTAGATTTCAAACTCAATTTTCTTTCCCTCCTACTTTTCAGGATACCTAGATTTTAGGTCTACTGAGAGTTTGTGTGGTCCTAAATTTTGGAGAAAATTCGAATAGGTTATTTTTTCTGTTTTTTAGTGGGAAATCTATTTTTCTTTGTTAACCCATGTTTCTATCGCTTCTTCAACAGCTCGTGATAAATCTCCTTTTTTCCCGCCAAATCTCTCAATAGTCTTCAACCTGAGATTCTTCTCCAGTTCATCAGGTATTACTACACTTATTCGCCCCATTCCGATTACCGACCACACCATTTTTTATTGTTACTATTTTTTGTTAGCCCCAAAGGCTAAATGTTTTTCCAATAAGCAAATTGCCTCAAGGTGCCTTCTAGCGTTATTTTTTGTGTCATTTTCATTCACCATATTATTGCTTATTCCCATATACCACTATGTAGTTACTAACTTATAAGTGTATTATATTATACTTTTAAATATTTAAAACAGTAACCGTTCATTTAAATAAATTAACAATATTAGCGTCCCTTAACATTAAACAAGGGCAAATAAACCGAACTGCAGTTAGGGGAACGGACTATATGCAGGCATAAACATTGTGCACATATACTTTATTTTTTAATCCATAAATCACTGCATATGAATAATACTAGTTTTTACCATAAACCGAGAAACGTGTTCAGTGTCGGACTCTCGAAGTGGTGTGTTGGAGAGTGTGGATACGTGATTGATTGATGAAGAAAATGAGAGAATGTTAAATTTTAACCAAAAAAATAAAAATTCAAAACAACCTCACAAAAAGGCTAGTTTGTAGATAAGAAACTAGGGTAACATCAAGTAAACATGTATAACCTGATTTAATTGAGTAGCCTTTTACGTTTTTAGGTAATTGTCTATATTGCCTTTTAAAACAAATTTTGGGTTCTTTTTTAGGAATTCTTCACATGGAGTTACAATTTCTGGGATAAGTTTCTTTTCAATAGAGGGCTGGTCACCAAAATATTTCGTTAAAGTCAAAAAATCATTCCAAGAAACACTAGTCCATAATCCAACAGGTATTTGATAAGGTAACTTTACAAGCATAACGCCATTCAAGTTTTTATACTCTAATCGTTCAGCATCTTTCCAGCGTTTTTCATGCTCTCTGCAAAACAGTCTAACATATACAACAAGACCGCTCAATAAAGGAGTTTCATCAACAATCCAGACACTAACTTGCTCATTTTCACATATACAACATTTGGAACTTTTCTGAATAATTAACCTGCACAAATTCTTGATATACGATTCAGTACATTCCAAACTACTGTTTGCATAAACGCTAATTGAACACATCCTCCATATACATACAAGTTCTCTTAACATTTAACCCTTAATCATGTGACCAATGCCCCTTTTTCCACTAAAGTATTTAAATTGAAAACAATAACAAAACCTATTCATCATTGTTTTTGACAGAAGAACATTCATAGTCAAAATCTTTCTCCAATTCTTTATATAATTCAGTTATTTTTTTCAGGTATGATCTCATTACTGGAGCATTTTCAGCACCCACTTCTGAAGCAAAATAGAACCGATGAATCACTTTAGAGGGGTTGTTAATCAAACAATTAATATAAAATTCCCATGCTTTTTTCACATTCATACCTAAAGCTCCATCTTCAGTAAACCCCTCTTAATTCACCAAGAGTAATTTCTGAAAACTTTTTTGTCAAATATAATACCCAATAAATTCTATGAATTTGTTACTACTTAAAATCTAGGTGAAATGTGTCCTCTCGTTGCAAACGCACCCACAAAAAAATAAGATTTCGGAAAAACATGCTTTCGATGGTTCTTCCGTTTTGCAGAAGGTTCCCTTCGGACTTGTATTTATAATATCTCTTTGAAGACTCGAAATCTAGGACAAATGCAAATCTTAGTGAAGTCAAGACTTTTACAAGCGGCATCCTCGATTGTAATTAAAGGTTGAAGCATAGTTTGGGTTGCGCGCACGGGGTTCTCTTGCAACTCAAATAAATATCTGATTGAACATAATATGTGTACATAACTTATTTAGCTAACCTTGATTCAAAATTTAAAGGGGGATAGAATTTTGGTAAATAAACAATGTCCGAAATGTAAACGAACGGTTAGCTTCACTCAGTTTCAGTGGGACTTGGGTGCGGAACTGCCAAAGGACTGCCCATGGTGCAATAAACCATTAGAGAAAAAAGAAGAAAAAACCAAAGAATACTTCCCGGAAGAATCAAAAAATAACTACCATTCTTGGCTTCCAAAAGGTGCATAACTGACATGCGCGCGCAATTAGCATCAGGTTAATTTTCTTTTTCAGAGGGGAGAAAAAATCCTAAAAATGCAACGAGCACCCGCTCAAATAACCTAACAATATTAAGTCCCCCTTACCCTTAACCAAAGGCAACTAAACTGAGTTTGAGCGTAAAGGTGAATGGAATATTTTTGAAGAGTTAGGGTTTCTAGGCAATTTGTCAATTCTTTTAGTTGCCTTATTTGCCCTAAATCAAACTAGCAATTT
>JARRMA010000183.1:0-7724 GCA_037386505.1 Candidatus Bathyarchaeota archaeon | reverse complement strand
AATTTTATCAATCTAATTGAAAGAAAAATTGAAGAAATACCACTTAAGTTAAACAATTCAAGAGTTAATGTATTAAAATACATTGAACTGGCAATTGACTCAAATGAATTAAATTTTGATGATAAAATAATTCAAGATTTAATTGATTATCCTCTTCAACCCAATCAAAAAGGTTTTTACCACATTTATGATTATTTGGAAAAAAATTTTTTTGAAAGAATCTATAAAAAAACCCTCCTTAAAAAAGCAGGAATTTTACTAGAAGTGAAACGGTTTGAAGAAGCTGCCAAAATATACGAGGATCTTGGTATGTACAAAGAGGCTGGAAATGCTAGAATAAAATACAACCAATTATCAATAAAAAATACTGAAATTAAAGTTGATTTAAACAGGTTACTTAACCAAATAAAAGATAATGGACTAATTGTTGTTTACCGTTGTCCTCATTGTGGTGCACCATTAAAGGTAAGTAATGACTCAAATATCGAATCTATTCGAATTTGCCAACATTGTAACACAGAGATTAAATTATTTGATATAGCTGATTTCTTAAGAACAGCTCTTTCTAGTTGATTAGTACTTCTAATTATAATTCTATTGATTAAAGTTAAAATTTTAAAAATAAAACCAAAAACTTCTGGAAACAAATCTAATTATCAATTTTTCAGGAAATAAAAATAGCATACTACTCAATTATGAATAAGAAATTTTGAATTATTTTCACCTCCTAAATAATTCAAAAGATTTAGAAGAGACCTTGATACTGGTTTATTACGTTAATCTCGAAAAAAGAGTTACCTTTTGTGGACTATAGATTTTAAAAAAATAATTTATCTATAATTTAACTTGTATCCTCTTTATTAGAAATTATTACAAGTTAATATTTTTTTATATAAAATATCCTAAAATTATCGAAATTGCGTAGATCAGCATTGTCACATGGAAAAGTGGTAAAACCTCCATTCCTGTGATTGCACTTTTTTCTTTTAAGATCAAGTAGTTTGCAATTGCTAGTAGTATGAATCCTATACTAAATCCAATGAGAGGAACTATTCCAAGGACAGTTAGAAAAATTGATGCTGAAATGTAATGAAGTAAAGTAAATATTACAACCCAATATGCTGCTCCTTTAATTCCGTATAAAACTGGAATCGTTTTCAAATCTTTGGCTTGATCATTGGCTACGTCCGCTATATCATTGACTCCTAGATGGGCTAACGCTAAAGGATAAAAAAACAGTGCAAAAAGCAATGCATTTATATCAAAAAATGTAACGCTTAGAAAACCGGCAACAGGGAAAAGTGTGAAATCAATCCTACCAATTAATTGGGCAATAGGAAATCTTTGTTTTCTTTTTTTAATCTGATAGAAATATTCTAAGCAATAACAAATTATCATAATGCCTATTAAATAAAATGAATGCGGAGCTGGAAGTGTAAAAATAAGAATTGATGTCAATATTACAAAAACAAAGAAAAGAGTTAAGGCATTCTTGAAGGAGATCAGATCGTCAGGAATTGGTCTTTTTCCGAAAACTCTCCAATATTTTGTTAATTTATCAGTTTCGATTTCTTTCTTATCAATATCTCGATCTACAATATCATTTAAAATTAGACCAGCCTCAAATCCAAAAAAACCTATTAAAATTCCTTTTAATAATATTAACCAAGAGAAGCTGTCATAAATTTGAAAAGCAAGAAAAATCCCAGAACAGAAAAGTGTAGGCCAAACAAAAAAGAAATGCAATCGCATAAGATCTAAATATGCTTTAAGCTTCTCTTTCATTAAATAAAACACCTGAACTTGGCGTAATTATACTTTCAAACTATTAAATGTTCCAATTTCTAATAAATTTGGAGAATAGTTTATGAACACTCCGAAAATCCTGAAAATAATTCGCCTTCATATAGTACTAGGAGGATTTCTGGCTTTTCTAGTTGGAGCACTTTTAGCATTAACTGGAAATGCAACATTCGTTCTTTCAAAATTTATTTTAGGTTATTTTGTGGTTTTTCTAGCTGATCTTTCAACTCATTATGGTAACGATTATTTTGATGTTGAGGTCGACAAACATACTATAACAAAGAAATTCTTTTCAGGAAGGAACATTCTTGTATATAATCCTAATCTTCGTATTTTATCAAAATCCATTTCTATTGGCTTACTTTTGGTTTCAAACTTTTTGGCAATAATGAGTGTAATTTTCGTTGGATTATCTATTGAATTCTTTATAATTATATTTAGTGCTAGTCTTATAGGCTGGTTTTATTCTGCCCCTCCAATTCGTTTGGTTTCAAGAGGGTTGGGTGAAATAGCATTCCTGATGTCGAAGTTGATAGAAAAAGTAATAAGAACAATTTAGCAGTTCGATTAGGTCAGCGAAAGATTATTTTTCTTTTATTGATCCTTATGATTTTAGCTACTCTCGTATTTGGATTCGTTTCTTTTCTAAACAATTTAACTATTGATTTTATCGTGTTTGCTCTTTTTTCAATCGTTCCTTTAATTGCAGCAGTAATTGGATTTGTTGAGTTTTTTAGAAAAAATGAAGTTAATTTTATTAGTACCCTAAACATTGTAGCATTGTTTATTTTCAACATTCTTGTTGTCATATTTCTTTCAGTTCAAATTTTTTGAAATTAGCAAAAAAAGCGTCTTATAACATAACTTGGGAATTAATTCTAATCTGGATTGTAAAACTATCTCTTTCTTATTGTCGAACTGCCAGATGTAAAGTGGGGTATTATGGTTTATTGTCCTAAATGTGGAACAAAAAATGAAGATCCAGCAAAATATTGTATAAAGTGCGGTCAAAATCTCAATCTTACAAACAGAAAAAGTTTAGAACAGCGAATAGAAGAAGGTGCAGAAGAATTTGGAAAGCGAGCAGAAGCTTGGGGAGAAAATTTTGGAAATGATGTGGAGAACGAATGTTTTGGTCTTCCACATGGAAGCACAATTTTTGGGCTAATTATTGGATTGATAATAATTCTTGTCGGAGTAATATCACTTGCAGGAATAGATATCGAATTCTGGCCATTAATTATAATAATTTTTGGTTTGCTAATAGCCGGTGGAGCCGTATATTCATTAACTAAAAAACGGTAATTCCTATTTTAATAAACTTAAACTTGAAAATGGTAAGAATTCTATCTTCTTTTTAAATAAATGGGTTCATTTAATCCAAATTGATCTTTATTTGCTAATAATAATCTAAGATATGTTCTTCTTGCTTTATTTCGTTTTAAACATTGAAAATAGACAATCTCTTTTTCCATTAAATCAACCTGACATTTTATTGTATCTTCTTTAACTACTTTGGGCATAAATTTACCTCGGGAATAGTTGTCATAAAAACTGATTTTCCATCTTCTAATCTTTTTTTAACTTTATTAAAATCTATTTTTTTAACTTCAAATACTTCAACATCATATTCATTTTTTCCAAGAACAAATAATCTGAATCCCAAAAAATTGTATTGTTTACTTTTGGTTTTATTTGTTCGCTCTTTAAATAATAATTTTTTTATTTTTTTCAACTCCTTTTGTAAACTACTTTTTCTGACAAAAATAATTACCATTAAATTTATGAAAAGCCCAGCATTGTTTATTTAAGCAACTATTTGACCATCTATTCAGACATTGAACACTCTGAATCGGGTGTTTAGATTCAAAATTAATTAGAACATCTTGATTTTCTTTAAGGGAAAGTTCAGCCAAAGAAAATTTCTCCTTTCTTCTATTTAACTAAATTTAAGATACTTTTAAGAAGATTTAAAATCATGTGATTGAATCTATACACTCACACCTAAACAATTAGTTGAATCTTTTTTTAAATCGAGTTTACCCGTCCAGCGCTATAGATTAAGGAATGGCTGCATATTTAGTTAAACCAGTGAAATCTGAAGAATTAATAGGGCTTATCGCGAAGAAATTAGAGAAACAAGAATTACCTATAATAAGTTATAGATGTATATCCCTCGCATAATACTATAATTGCTTTTTTTATATTATAAGTATGGTCGCAAATAACACTAATCCACTTAAAGTATTGATAGTGGATGATGATAAATCTGTTTTATTTATTTTTAACAAAATACTTAAAAAAGTAGGATGCCACATTTCTACCCTGGAAACTGGAGAAGAGACATTAAGGAACCTTGAATCCAACAAATATGATACAGCAATTATTGATGTGAACCTTCAGGACATGAATGGATTAAACTTGTTAGCCTCAGTCAACAAGATGGCACCTAATATGAAAAAAATAATTTTAACCGGTTCTCCTTCAGAAACTGATAAAATCAGATCTGAAAAATATGGAGCCGATTATTATCTTGTAAAACCTATTCCATCGAAAAAATTAGTAGAAATTGTTACCAATAGTGAGAAATTTATTTATTAGTTAACAAATTTTGAAAGTATTTAGTTTGAAAGTTTTTTGTTCAAATTAACTAAATTTATATGAAGCATGTTTTTAATGTCTTCAAGTTAATACAACCGCTTACAAAGCATACATTACCCTTAAGTAATGAAAAATTAAAAATACTGAAAGTAGAGGAGGATCTGTTTTGGAAAAGACAGAAAAAGACATTTGTATTAATTCTGATGAACCACTTGTTAGAATTCTAAGGTTTGTATGTAAAATTTTGAATGTGAAAAAAGAGGACTTTATTTCATTAGCATTGGTTAATCTATTAGAAGAAGAGTTAGATTGGATTAAATATAATGATAAAATTCAATTCAATATCGAAGAATTAGAAGATCATCAAAACTCTCTTAATATGTTGAAAGCTGAAGCCAACCTACAGGTTTTAAAATAATATCAACATTTTTTTAACTATAAACTTGATTTTTGTTAAAATTTAAAAAGGCGATTTTTTAGGTAAATAAACTGTTATTGAATTATCTCTTGTTTCTATTTTTGGATTTAATTCTAAAACAGATTTGAACATACTAACAATAAAACTTCCTAAAAATGTACTCCATTGGCTATTCATTTGATGAAAAAAATGGATTCTTTCTTCACCATTTACATTACTTCGACTAAATTTAAACCAATTATTGTATTTATCATAAATTCCTTCCATCAACCAAGATAGAGTCTCAAAGTTCCGCTGTTTCCCTCTTTGTAGTATCGTTTCTTCGGGAATTGAAGAACCTGTTCTTTCTCCAATTTCTTTAAGATCTTCATTTTTTATGTTTTCGATTAACTGATCAAAGATGTTAAATGGTAAATTAATTGTAGGATTTTTTTCAGTAAATCTTGTAAACATTACATATTGTTGGATGATTTGATTTAGAAGAGAACTCACACTTAAACCGTGTTTTTCTGCTTCTTCACTTAATACTTTATCGTATTCTGGATTCATTCGAAATGTTCTCGTGATCATTCTCAAATCATATTGGCTCCAAAATATTTTTCTGTTTTATATAGAAAATATTTTTTGGTACATTTTGATCCAATCTTGTTATTAAATACAGTAAAAAAGTTTATGCTGGATTTATCCAACTTTTAACTATTTTCACTTCAGCTATATGGGAATTTCTTAATACCTTGTCAAGCAAAGTACTGGTACTAATTCCCCGCTTTGCTGCCTCTTCTTCAAGAATTTCAGCATATTCATTTCTTAATCTAAATGTTTTCGTCACTGTTTTTTCATTTGCCAAATTATTCGAGTAATCCATCAAATATTGTCCTTCCATTTAATTCTATTAATTAATGAATGCACTTTGATGTAAATTGGAATCGACATAACTTCATTTGCATAAGTCGTATTTGGATCTTTGTTTCTTTTGATTATTTTTGTGAGAATATCTTTTTGGTCGACTATTCCTATTGTTTCATTGTTTTTAGTTACTAGAACAGATCGGACATTATTCTTTATCATAATATTTACAATCTTACTAATAGTGTCTGATTCTAAAACATTTAAATTGGTTTTTTCCATTGATCTAATCGATCCAATATCAGAAAGATATATTCCTCTTTTCCAAATATCATCTAGAAGCTGATTTGTTCTTTCTACATATTTTTTATCGTTTGTATAGAATGTATTGGTGAGATAAAATGGTACATTTATTTTTTCATTTAAAGGAGGAGCTTTGAATATGAAAAGATGTTGTCCATCTGTTATCATCATAGTTAGATAGCTGATAGGCACATGTTTAATTTCATAAAATTTCGAGAGTTTCTGTGCAGCTTCTAGATTGTCTAAATCAATAGGAGCCATAATACGAATTTTAATATCCTTACGGGGATATTCTTTAAACAGATTATCATCTAATAGTCTATTTATTCCGATTGACGATAGAATTAGAATTATCTCATTTTTTGCTTCTTTAAGAATTTTTGCGATTTTCTTTTGAGCTTTAGTTGGATCTTTAATTATTATTGTTCTTTCTATCGGAGTTCCTGTTTCCAGCTCTGCTATTCTATTATCAACATTAACAGCGTTGTTCCATAATTCATTAAAAGAAGCTTTAAGTGTAGAAACAAACATTTTGCTAGCTACCAATAATCCATTATCATCTTTGTTGGATGTGATTTGATCATCTTTGGATGATACATATAACAAGATCTCCTCATTGTTTTCTTCAGCAATTTTTATTATTCTATCAAATAATCCAAACGTATCTTCTTGGATTAACCCTAAATTTGTTGTAATCTGCGATACTTCTTTTTTTGATTCTTCAACCATCTGTAAAATTTTTGCGAAAATTCCATTTCTTCCTGGAATTATTTGGAATTTTGCCATAGGTGTTTCGGTTTCTTTTTTACTAATTGATTTAAAATAACTAATTATATTGGTTTTTTCGGCTTCTAAATTATTTACTTCAGTTTTTTTATCTTTCAGATATGATTCTATTAATTTTTCTATTGGAATAGCCAAATATCGAGTTGGAGATTCAATAGTTTCTTCAACAACTCCTTTTTGTTTTAAACTACGTAACAACCGATAAGTTTGGGCCCTGTCAATATCCAAATGGGTGGCAACAGATTGTGCTTTTTGAACTCCTTTTTTTGAGAGATATATGTAAATGTCAGCTTTTCTTTTTGAAAGCCCTATTTCATCAAGAAATTCATAAAGCCTTTTTTCTTCCAAATTGTACCGCTTCTTTTTACGAATTATTAATAAATATTATTATTGTTTTTATATTTAGAATTAACCGATAATATCCTCAATGTTTAAGATTAAACTTTTTGGAATTAACAATGATTACAACAGTTAGAAAATTAAATTGAAACCCAATAAGATTTTGGAGATTACGGAAAACCTTTTTTTCAATTAAACTAATCGAATTAATCTTAGCTCTGGTGAGTTAAATTGATTGATGATGGAATCCTTAAGTTTATTGAAAATGAAAAAAGAGAAGGCGATTTTCTTTATCCCTTTTATGATAAATATTGCTTTTCAAAAATTCCGTCAACAATCTTAAAATTTTTTGATGTAAAAACAAAAACAACTTTACCTTCTAAATTAGTACCAGAAAAAAATGAATTTAAAGAAACTAACAAATTAATATTATTAATTATTGATGGTTTCGGATTTAATCAATGGCTTCGTTATTATGAACAAAATGAATTCTTTTCAAGGATAACAAATGAAGGAATTTTTTCTCCTATTACAACAGTGTTTCCATCAACAACAGCTAACGCGATTACTACCCTAAACACTGGTTTAACTCCACAGGAACATGGTCTACCTGAATGGTTTGTCTACT
>JARRMA010000182.1:0-5458 GCA_037386505.1 Candidatus Bathyarchaeota archaeon | reverse complement strand
CTTTAATTGATGAAAAAGCAACAGATTACTATCATTGGCATCTAGAAGTTTATCCAAGATTGAGTATATGGGCTGGTTTTGAGAAAAGTACTGGAATGTTTATCAATGTGATTTCACCCGAAGATGCAGCTCTTGAATTAAGTAAATCATTAATAAAAGAAAAAAAGATTATAAGCAATTAATTTTAAATCAACTGTATAAACTTAAAACTTTTCGGATTCCATCGATAGTGAGATGGAATTTGTCTTTTTCTTCTGAGCGGAAATGTTTTGCATAACCTAATTCGATTAGTTTTTGAAGGTGAGTTGTTAGCGCTGGAGCATCCATTCTGGTCCATTCTGAGATTTGCTCAATAGTCAATGCTTTTGACGATTCTGTTGCACCTATATTATGGAGCATGATTAAAAGACGGAGTTGGTTTGGTTGCTCGTCGGCTTGAGAACGAAAAGAATGATTCTCTAGCAAACGTCATAGCACTGGACTTCGAAAGGGGTTTCGAACTGGCCGCTATGGTCTTGCCTTCACATAAACTTCGACAGTCTTCATAGCAACTGCTTCCCAACTATAAGCCTTGTGGAGTTTTTCTTTTGCATTTTCAACCATCCATTTAGCATGATCATAATCGGATAATACACGTTGGATTCCCCATGCAATAGATTCTGGACTTCTAGGGAATACAAAAATTCCAGTACGTTCATGATCAATAATTTCAGCTAATCCATCTACTTGACTAGCTACAACTGGAACTCCTGTTGCCATCCCTTCTAACGCAACTATTCCAAATGGTTCATAAATCGAAGGAACAACTAAAACATCTGCGCTACTCATTAAATTAATGACATCCTGATCAGAAGCGAAACCAGTGAATCTAATTTTATGGGCATATCCACTAGCTCTGGCTTCAGCCTCTAAGATATCCCTGGACCAGCCTTCTCCAACAATTATATATTTTGCTTCTGGAAAATGTTGAGCTATTTTTGGTATGGCTCTGATAAAATATTCAATTCCCTTTTGAGGAACCAAACGACCTACACAAAGAACTAATTTTTCTCCCCAACCCACACCGAAACGTTGTCTCACTGAACCTCGATCAGTAGAGATATGATATTTTGTAACATCTATTGCGTTTGGAATCACGTCGACTTTGTCTCCTGGAATGTTGAAGTGATTACAAATTTCGTCTTTCATTGAGTGGCTACAAACAATTACTCGATTAGATTCATAGGTCGCCCACCATTCGATACCATTTATAGCAAAAGAATCAGGACTGTGTAAACCCTGAGCTCTTCCAATTTCGGTGCTATGAACTGTAAGCACCATTGGTTTATTGAGATAATGCTTGAAAGAGATCCCTGAAAAGGCCGCTAACCAGTCATGAACATGCATTAAATCAAAATCAACTTTTCTTGTTACATCGGCCATTCTTTTAGATAAAAAATGATTAAACATCAGAACCCAAGTAAGAAAATTTGGATGCCCCAATTCTGTTGAAGCACGATATACTTTGACCCCATCTATCTCCTCATAATTTGGAGATCCGGGAAAATCTAAGGTAAAAAGGTGAACTTCATGATTCAATTTTACAAGAGCTTTCGCAAGTCCTTCACAATGACGGGCAATTCCACCTACAACCCTCGGTGGATACTCCCAAGTTAATGTGCCAATTTTCATCCTTGCTCACCAATCTTTACTAGCTATTACAAATTGATGTAATAAATTATGTAGTTCTTCTTATAAATTGAATCTAGTTATTTAGTATCTTCAATCTCATTGGTATTAAATATGTAAGTTGCTTTTGCCAACAAAAAGTTGGTATTTATTAAGTGGGAAATAATTATGCATTTAAAACTTAAACTGGTGACCGCTATGAAAGTGTTGTTGATTCTGCTGGAACTTACCCTTACTATAAAGTTGTGGACTTGACCAAGAGATATGCAACCCAAGAAGGAGCCAGCAATTTCTTAAAAATTGTTCCCGATAGTTTGGAATCTAAGAATCTAAGTGTTTTTGATATAATTGTTGCTATGGAACCAGAACATGAACAAGCTATTCTTGATCTGGCACCAGATTGCATGGATAAAACTGTTGTGTGGAATATCACTGATCCATATAATCTACCGTTCAAACAGGCTTCCCATGAATTTGATAAAATAAAAAGTAAGGTTGCTCATCTAGCAAAATCAAAATTAAAGTGAAGAATCAAAATATTAGTAATTAAAAACTAGGGATCAATGTAAAATAGGAATTAGAAGTTTTAACATAGATGTAATTTATTGATATCAGGTAATCGATATTTTAAAATTATTTTGCAGATAGAGGAGAAAAAATGATTAACACTTTTCGAGAAGGGGACCTCATAGAAAATATTCAGAATATAATTTTTGATGTTAAAGGTTTAGTTCATCCTCCTGATAGGGCAATTGCATTTATCCGTTATGTACCTGATCCTAACGGAAACAGAAAAAGATCGGGAAAAAAATATAGCAAATATTATAATCTATCTAAAAGATATGAACTCTTAAAACGAGATTATCCCGAATATCTGGTAAATGATCCGATTTTTAATACTATACTTTGTGAAATACCTATTAATGAAATAAAAGAACATTTTCAGCCAATTCAAGGGTTGAGGACTCTTAGGAAAAGAACTAATCTGGATAAGACTGAAAAAGCAGCTTTACTTTTCATGGAAAACTTAAAAGATGAATCTGGGGTTCAATGGAATAAGCTTGGAATTTCTGGATCGATTCTTGTTAATATTCATGAAGAATCATCTGACATTGACTTAATAGTTTATGGTTCTAAAACAGGTTACAAAGTAGCACAAACTATGAAACGGTTACTTAACGATGAAAAAAACCTGTTTCAACCTTATGATTTGAAAAATCTTAAAGAATTGTTCGATTTTCGTTCGAAAGATACCAATATGACTTTCGAAGATTTTGTTCGAACAGATTCTAGAAAGATTTCACACGGGAAATTTTTGGGAAAACATTTTTTCATCCGATTCGTAAAAGATTCAAATGAAATTAATGAACAATATGGTGATATCATATATTATCCTGAAGGCAATTCAAGAATTCTTGCTACAATTGTGAATGATAGAGAGGCACTATTTACACCTTGTACCTATGAAATTAACAATGTGAAAGTAATTCAAGGATCAAAAGTTAAATCAATTAAGGAAATCGTATCATTTCGGGGAAGATTTTGTGAACAAGCAAGAATTGGTGAAAGAGTAATTGCTGAAGGTAAAATTGAAAGAGTACAACAACAAGGTAAAGATGATCACTATAGATTACTACTGGGAAGCAAACCATCAGATCACATGATCTTGATTTAGAATTGTTTTTCATCATGTATTATAAATTTCAAAATTATTGAAAAAATTCAATTAATGTTAAATCAAGGTTTTATGATATAATAAAAAGAATATTATGAAGACGATTAAAGTTCCTGGACCTAATAAAAAGCATAAAGTCTTAATTTACTCAATAAGTACCTGCGGTTGGTGCAATCGTGCTAAAAAATTTCTTAAAGACAATAATGTTGAATACGAATATATTGATATTGATCAATGTAGCATGGAAGACAAACGAAAAATTATAAAAGACATCCAAAGTAGAGGAGGAACACTAGCTTATCCTACACTGATTATAGATAACGAAACATTATTGACTGGCGCGCCACAAGATAAACTTAGGGAGATTCTTGAAATTTGATAAGCATTGAAAAAGTTAAGAAAAGAGCACAAAGCGATGCAGAGGCAAATGGATATTATTTAACACCCGATTCAACTCTTTTAAAAGACCTTCTTGAAGGACTTAAGAAAAACGAAGAACGTTACGGTTATCCATCATGTCCATGTAGATTAGCTTCTGGAAATCTTGAACTAGATAGAGACATAATTTGTCCTTGTGATTACAGGGATCCTGATGTAGAAGAATTTGGACAATGTTATTGTGGACTATATGTTAGAAAGGACATACATGAAGGAAAAGCTGCTATTAAACAGATTCCAGAAAGAAGACCTGTAGATAAACAAGCTAGAGCCTATTCAATCTCGAAAGAAGCATCTAAAGAACTGACAGATGAATCTTCGAAATCTGATGAGCATTATAAAAATAAAATGAAATTGTGGTATTGTAAACAATGTGGTTATATATGCTTCAGGGAGGACCCACCATATATATGTCCAATATGCAAAGCGAAAAGAGAAATGTTTTCTAAATTAGCCGTCAATATTGAAATCGGTTAAGAAAAAATCCTAAAAAATTTTCATTTTTGTAACTTACTTAAGCCAGTAGTCTCTATTTTCGGTTCATTTAATTTTAAATTCTTTCAGGATCAGTTATTAAGTATTAATTATAGGCAATCTATAGTAAATTACCATCTTCATCGATTTCTTCAAACCAAATACGAGTAGACGATATAGGGTAATGATCTTCGGATAGAACCATCTTAACTGTAACAATTGGTAAAGGAGAAAGCCCCAAACCTATTCTTTTTTCATTAATCTGATGAGCCCTAGGTTCCGTTTCTTCACTAACAACAATTGCCTCAATCCGATTGTCTGATAATGTAGCCCCAAAAGAATCATTTAACGGTGAAATCTCTGCTCGCTCTAGAAGATCATTAATTTTAAGAAATTTCTTTAATTGATTCAGTCGATAAGTATAAGATGCAATTTTGTGAGGCTTACCCATTTTAATTAAGAATTTTTCGGAACTTAAACCGATCAGAACTAGATTTCCAACTTCGAAAGCTTTCAATAATAACTTCTTATGACCACGATGAAGCATGTCAAATGTTCCACCAACTGCTACGGTCTTGAACATTCTTTTCAAGGTAGTTCATCACTCAATTAATCTTGCACCTTGAGAATCGATACTCGCTATTATAATTTTTTCTTCGGGTAAAAGTTTTTTGAATGCAGTATATACAGCATCTACTTCGTCCGTTTTTACCAAGGCGTGAACAGCTTCACCGAGCATATTTTGCGCAACTCCAATTGCCCCTGCTTTTTCTGATAGAGTCATCAATTTTTTTATTCTTTCGGTAGCAAATTTAGTCTTTAATGAAAAAGTTTTGCATTGGATCATAAAGTTTTCTAAAGAAGGATCAGAAATAATATTTGTAAGAGTTTTTTGACCTTGAAAATTAATGATTTCTCTTTTTTGTTGAGAAAAAAGAATATCTCTTGTTGGATATGGTCGAAAAGTTCCTACAACTAATCTATAATTTGGAGAGACTGGGATACGATCTAATATTGCATAACCTGGTGCCCCTGGTTGAAGTGTTAATCCACATCCTCCAAATAATAAAGGTCCAACAGTGCCTAATCCGGTTCTAGATTTTATTTCTGCAACATGTGCTATTTACCTAACTGATTATAGGTAAAATTGCACCCAAGAGCTTTACTTATTGCTAAAGCAGTCCCCAAAGCACCTGCTGCACT
>JARRMA010000181.1:7034-11442 GCA_037386505.1 Candidatus Bathyarchaeota archaeon | reverse complement strand
TGATTGAGGTGAATAAAAACGAAATCAGCACAAACTGTTACGATAAAGTATGTTATTCGAGCCCGATTCGAAGTGGAGGGAGTAGTTGAAAAACCGGATGTGATCGGGGCACTTTTTGGGCAAACCGAAGGATTGTTTGGACCAGAACTCGATCTCCGAGAACTCCAAAAATCGGGTAGAATAGGAAGAATAGAAATTAGTTTAGAATCAAAACAAGATAAAACAAATGGAAAAATCAACATTCCAACAAGTTTAGATCGTGTATCAACAGCAATAATAGCCGCCAGCATAGAAAGCATAGATCGTGTTGGACCCTGCAAAGCGATTGTCACTTTAAATAAAATCGAAGATATACGTGATGCACGAAGAAGACTAATTATTGACAGAGCAAAAGATGTATTGCGAAAGTGGACCGTTGAAACGATGCCTGGTACTGACGACATTTTCAGAGAAGTCTCTGAAATGTTAAGACTAGCAAGAGTAGAAAATTATGGTCCAGAGGGATTAACTGCTGGACCAGAACTTAGCTCAGCTAAACAAATACTTGTCGTTGAAGGTAGAGCAGATGTAATAAATCTGTTGAGAGCTGGAATCCAAAACACTATTGCTGTTGAGGGGGCAAAAATTCCACAAACAATAATTAAACTTTGCAAAGAAAGAGAAGCAACTGCATTTCTGGATGGCGATCGAGGAGGAGACCTTATTCTCAAAGAACTAAAACAGGTAACATCAATTAAATATGTAGCTAGAGCACCTAGAGGAAAAGAAGTAGAGGATCTAACCTTTAAAGAGATAGAAAAGGCTCTAAAAACAAAAGTTCCAATCGAAAAGGTCAAAATAAAAAAGGAGCCACAACAACAACAGAAAAAATTAGTTCCCAAACAATTTGTTGAGACTTCAAAAGAGTTAACAGGGACTTTAGAAGCTGTTTTGCTTGACAAAGATTTGAAAAAAGTAGATCAAATACCTGTAAGAGAACTAGCAACGAAACTTCAGCAAATGAAAGATATTGACACCGTAGTTTTTGATGGTGTAATAACTCAAAGACTAGTAGATATTGCTGCAGAACGAAATATTAAATATCTTATTGCTGCCAGAGTTTCAAAAGCTATGAAACAACCGTTAAATCTAAAATTGATGACTTTCGAAGAAATTCAGAATTAGACCATTAAAACCAACATTATTTGGATATGGAGACTAGAAGTCTTCATACATAATTATTTCTGTTATTCGTAATATACTTAACAAATAGAAAATTTAGTCTAAAATTTCAATAATTTATTATTAATAGCTTAATAAGCAATTTTTACAATATATTTTCTAACCCAACTAATAAACAGTTATTACAAAATTTGTCATGATGAAAAGGATAGATTTTTTTGAAAATTTTTCGAATTGATCTTAAAAAAGGATTTGCAAAAGTCATGCCAGAGAGCTTGGATGATCTTTGGCATCTCTATAACATAATTCTAAAAAATGATGAGGTTCATGCACGCACGAGCAGGCAAACAAAACCTGATGATCAGTATGCAAGACCCTCAAAGGCGAAAAGAGTTCCAGTTTACTTAGGTCTAAAAGTTGAAAAAATGGCTTGGGATAGAGTTCTTAATCGTCTAAGAATAAATGGAATAGTCTGTGAAGCACCTGAAAAATTGAATATAAAAGGTTCTAGACACACAATAAACATTAGTATTAATAAATCACTAACAATCATAAAAAAACAATGGCAGAAGCATCAACTAGATAGATTGAAACGAGCAAGTAGAATAACAGCTGCACCTCTTACAATAATATCGATGGATGATGAAGAATTTTCTGTGGCAATTCTACGTCAATACGGTATTGAAGCAAAAGCTGGAGCAAAAAATAAACTTCCAGGAAAATTAGAATCCGAAAAAAGAGCCAAAGCAAAACAATTATTCTTTAAAGTAGCCCTAAAATCACTTAGGGAATCTTGGGATCCTCTTAAAAGTCCAATAGTGGTTATTGGACCAGGATTTATGAAAGATGATTTTGTCGACTATGTAAAGAATGAAGCAAAAGACGTTGCTGAATCCATTATTGCTGTTAAAGGTGTAAACAGTGCGGGGTTATCGGGTATTCAAGAATCTCTTCGTTCAGGTATTCTTTCCGATGTAATCAAACATCTTAGAATAACCGATGAAATTGATTCAGTTGAAGAGTTTTTGGCACGACTTGGACGAGAAAAAGGAGATGCCACTTATGGTTTTAAAGATGTTGAAAAAGCAACTAATTATGGAGCTGTTGAAAAACTTCTAATTGCTGATGTTTCGCTTCGGGATACTACTAATGAGAAACGTAGACTTATTGAACAATTAATGAAAAATGTTGAGAAAGCTCGTGGAGAAGTACTGGTGATTAGTACTGAACATGAAGCTGGAACAAAGCTGCTTTCCATGGGCGGAATAGCGGCGCTTTTACGTTTTCCTTTGTCTTAAATCTGTTTTAGAAGAAAGAAGCCATCTCCAGAAAAACATTTCATTTAATAAGAAATTGCTGTTTATCCCATGAACTTTATATCAAAGTTATAGGTAAGAAACAAAAGATTTTCTAGAAAAGACAAAATTTGTTGAACCCCCACCTAAGGATGAAAAATGATGAACAAGAATCTTGACAATTCTGGAGCTAAAAGACTAATTTCTGGTGGTGCATGGTTTTTGGGACTAATGGTCTTAAGTGGATTTTTTTGGCTACTTTTAGGCGTATTAGTTGTTAGAGCATATGGTGATTATGGTTTTGGATTGCTTAATGTTGCTCAATCGGTATTTGACTTTATGTGGGCTTTCATTTTTGGTGGAATGTTTGAAGGTTTAATCCACTTAAAAACTCGAGTATATCCCGTTATTTTTCAAATTATGTGAGGTATCTTACAATGATGAGCTTATTGATTTTCATTTTTTTGATTTTTCTATCCTTTCAAACTTCTGACCTAATATTGACGATTATGTTAATTTCAATCGCATTTGCATTTCTCTTTTCGGGAACAAAAGATTCATTGGCTGCAATAGTTGGATCATTACATAGAAATAAGCAACTTTCAATAATAAATTCTAGTGGATTCTATGTTGTTACAATATTGGGAATGATATTTATAATTCTCAATTTTCCGTCTAGCTTATTACCCTTTTTAATAATCTTTGCTCCAATTTCCCAATTAATACTTAGTATGTATTTTTTACGTTATAATCTAAAAGATTTGATAATATCTAGTGTTAATTTTTTTCTAAAAAAGAATATTAAACAAGCATTAATTGACGATTTTAAACAATTTAAAGATATATTGTTCTTTGGTTTTTCAGTATCAGTTGGAAAAATATCATTCATGGTAATGAAAAGTTTGGATATTCCTGTTCTTATTTTGTTTTTTAATTATGCTAATGTGGGAATTTACAGTGTTGCCGACACTGCATCAAGTGTTTTATTTTCAATGACCGCTTTCTCACTTCCTATCCTCTCATCAATATCTGAAGCATGGGCAAAACAAGATATGGAACTTGTAGAAGATTATGCGAAAATTTCTGTTAAATATCCATTAATAATTGGAACACCTCTTACTGTAATAATTTTTGCATTAGCAGATCCCATAGTAAAAGGAATATACGGCTCTGAATTTCAGGGGGCAATTATGCCTCTTCAAATTTTGATATTTGGAACTTTTCTTCTAATGTTCGGATATACTCTTGGGTTCAACGGAGCCGCAATATCATTAACTCTAACTGGTGCCACAACCTTATTTTTGATACCCATAATTATTAGACGAAACTTGAAAGCAGATATTTTTTCAGGGATTCATAAAATTTTATTTTCTGGTGCAATCTTAACTGCCATTCTTCTTTTTATACGTAACATTAATCCCATTATGCTAGTTTTAGGATTGGCTGCTAGCTTAATTATTTATGTTCTATTACTAAGATATACAGGATACCTTACTAACGAAGATATTGAGTTACTAAAAGCCGCTAGAGCATATTCTTCATAAACTATTTTTGGAAAAACTTTATTCTTCTTCTAACCGCAGGATTTTGATCAGCAAGTTTTTTTAAAGCATGTTCAAAAGTTTCATCAAAGTCAATTTCTTTATCTATAAAAACTCCTGTTCTTCCTATATTGTCTCTTCTTACTAATGCATGAACACGATCTTTAACAGAATTAACTGAAATACCCAAAATTTTAGAAACTTCTTCTTCACGACTTACAATCGAGCTTTCGATATGTCCTTTCATATTAGGTTCGATAAGCATTAGTCGTTTATCGACACCAATATTTCGACAATCATTTTTCAGATCACTTAGTGTTGCTTGACCTCCAAACCGATAGAATTCTTTCTCAACTGGACGAAGCTTCACAAGAGGAAATGATATGGTGCTCCGTTCACCAAACTCGATTT
>JARRMA010000181.1:0-7029 GCA_037386505.1 Candidatus Bathyarchaeota archaeon | reverse complement strand
ATTTGCCCTTTTAAGGCATATGTAGGAGTAGCTTGTACAATTGATTTTTTATTAGGTAAAATACCCAAACGTTCAAGAATTGTTTCTATGAGGAACGAAGATGGAGGATCTGAAATAAAGACATCAATATCGCTATTTTCTGTGACATCTCCCCTGGCTATACTACCATGAACAATTGAAAAAATAAATGATCTATTCAGGGAATCCATAATTTTGATTGTTTTTTTACGAATTTTAGTTAACATTTCCCACATTTTTGTATCATAAATTATCTCTATTCTCTCAGATCTTTTCAGAGGTTTCTTACTCATCATTATTCACTGATTTAGTACAGATTTCATCCAATCTAAGTAAGAAGACGAACCATCCACTATTGGAATGGAAAGAATTTCTGGTATATCATAACTATGAAGTTCTTTGACTCGTTTTGAAATTTTTTCGAAATTATCTCTAATAGACTTCATAAAAACTAAAACTTCTTTTTCCTCTTCTATATTTCCTTTCCACCAGAAAAACGAAGAAATATTTTCAATTATATTTGCACAAACAATAAGTTTCTCTTCAAGTAAAATTTGAATAATATTTTTCGCTTCATCTCTAGTTGATGTTGTCATCAATACAATATTATATATCATACTTAACCCGACTGTGAGCTAGTTATATTTTAATTATGGCTATTTCGATTAATTTTTAAATCTAATTGAAAAAGAAATAATAAACTGTTTATTAAATAAAATAAGGATTTCAATTCGATAACTGAAGGATCTAACTATGATAATATCTGGTGTTGATGATGCTGGCCGTGGACCCGTAATAGGACCTTTAGTTATAGCGGGAATTAGTATTAGCGATTCAGATTTGCCAAAACTGATAGATTTAGGGGTAAAAGATTCTAAACTTCTCTCTTCAAACAGAAGAGAAATACTTGCATCAAAAGTAAAGGAATTAGTTTCAAATTGGTACTTCATCGCATTATCTCCTTTTGAAATTGACAAAGTTGTTGAAAGCAAAAGAAGACTTCATAAATTAAATCGTCTTGAAGCTCACACAATGGCAAAAGTCATAACTTTTCTTAAACCCGATATCGTTTATGTTGATGCATCAGATATTCTCGAAAAACGGTTTGGATACCATATTAAAGAAAAATTATCTTTCAAAATCAAAATAATTTCTGAACACAAGGCAGATCAAAAATATCCAATTGTTTCTGCTGCTTCAATATTAGCAAAGGTTGAACGAGATAAAGAAATTTCTCAACTTCAAAAAATTCACGGAGAAATTGGATGTGGTTATCCACATGATCCAAATACAATAAAATATTTGGAGAACTGTATAAAGAAATTTGGTTTCTATCCTGATTTCGTTAGAAAATCGTGGAAAACATCTAAAAGAATTAAGAATAGACTAGAGAAAGCAGGTAATCAGCAAAAATTACTATAAAATTTCAGCAATATTATTAGATTATTATCTATTTTTATTAGAAAAATGTAAGAAGTCTATAGGTTATACCTCCTAATGTTAGTGCAAGACTTATTTCAGAAACTGTTATCAAGATTGCCTTTTTCCACCCAAATTCTTTGATTAAAACTCCCACAGTAGCAACACATGGAATATATAGCATCACTACTAGCGTGAAAACTATCATCTGTGCCGATGTCATGACTAAAGCAAAATTTGATGTTCCAAAAAGTGTTCCTAACATTATCAATGTTAATTCTTTTCGCAATACTCCAAAAATTAATGCAACCCCGGTAACTGCAGGTAAACCTAACCAAAATACCGTTAATGGTGCAAAAAAATCTGAAATTGGACCTAGGACGTTTACAACTTCTGCTATTTTAATTACAACGCTTCCTGCTACCATTAGAGGAAATGCCATAATTATAAATTCACGTAACCTAAACCATGTTTGTTTGGCCACAGTTTTTATGTGGGGTAATCTGTAATCACTCATTTCCATAATAAGTTCGGTTGGTTCTCCAGGTAAAGATTTGAATGCTATCCTTCCAAGAATGAAGATAATAATCAAGTTAATAATATACAGAATTAATGCCCATTGTAACCCCACAAATGCTCCAACCATTCCTAGAATAACAACAGATGTCGCCGCACAAGGAACTAGAGTAACAGTAAAAGCGGTCAGAAGTCTTTCTCTAGTCGTTTCCATTATACGACATCCAAGACATCCAGGAACATTACATCCGAAACTAAGCATAACAGGAATGAAAGCTTTGCCGTGAAGACCCATTTTATGCATCAAATTATCCATCAGAAACGCTATTCTGCTAAGATATCCTGAATCCTCAAAAATATAAAGAATGAAATAAAAAGGAAGTATATATGGTAAAGCGATAGTGATTCCTCCGAATATACCCTCCATTACTCCCCCCCAAAAAATAGACCCAACAATCCCTACTCCGAAAAAATTATCGAAGATTGGTTTTAAACCAAAAAGAACATCACCCAAAAAAACAGATATAAAATCCCCTAAACTGAATATAGAAACAAAAACCGCCAATATAGTCAATATCAATATCGGATATCCAAAAATTGTGTGAGTTGTTAATGCATGCAATTTTTCCCTTGAAGGCGTCTTTTGAGGTATCGTTATTTTTTGGATATCTTTCGAAATTTTACTTGCAAGCTGGTATCGATCAGAAGTAATAACTGTTGGACTAGAGTGACCATGGATATCTTCTAGCTCAGTTCTAATTTTTAGAACAGTAGATTCAATTTTTGGATTTAATTTATAAATTTCTTTTTCTATTTCATGATCTTCATCGAGCAGTTTTATTGCAACCCATCTTCGTGGATATTTTAATTCATTCTTTTTCAGAAGTTTTGTGATTTGTTTAATCCTTTCTTCTATTTCTTTTCCATATTTGGGTTTTAAAGGATTAATTTTTCTTTTTTTCTGAACTATATCAATGGTCTTCTCTAACATATCGGAGATTCCTTTTCCACTGACAGCAATCGTGGGAATAACTGGTACTCCCAAAATTTCTTCTGCTTTGTCATAATCAATAACTATTCCTTTTTTTAATGCCATATCAATTTGATTTAAAACTACAAGAATAGGGGTTTCCAACTCCAAAAGTTGCAAAGTGAAAAAAAGATTTCTTTCCAAAAGTGAAGCGTCTAACACATTTATTACAATATCCGGTTTTTGAGTTGCAATATATTCCCTTGAAATCAATTCTTCAATAGAAAAAGTAGATAGAGAATATATTCCAGGCAAATCAATAATATCGATAGTATACCCTTTAAAATGGAGTGTTCCTTCTGCTTTTTCAACTGTTTTTCCAGGCCAATTACCAATATGTTGATGTAATCCAGTAAGTTGATTAAATATTACAGATTTACCTACATTGGCATTCCCGGCTAAAGCAATAGTAAACCGATTAGAACTCATCTTTTTACATCCACAAAGATTCTACTTGCCATTCCTCTTCCAATTGCTAATCTTGAACCTCTGAGGGTCTTACATCCTTTTCTAACTCGGTTTCTACAAGAATTATCTCCAGTACGACTATGATCTGTAGAGATTATTACACCTGTTTCGCCATTGTTTAATGAAGTTAAAGGTAAATTCATTAATCTTTAACCTCCATTTCATTTTTCTTAACGAAAATTTTTGAAGCTAATTCAGAATCGATTATCAAATTTTTATTCTCTATGCCGATTACTAATTCACCGTTTGCGTCTGATTTATTCATAATTTCAATCTGCTTTCCGGGGGTTAGATTTAAATTCGTAAGTTTTTTTAATAAATCAACTTTTTCTTCTATTATCTTAACAATAACTACGTTAGTTTTAATGTCTACTTCGGTAAGTGCAATTGTTCTTTCTTCAATTATCCCTCCACAATTTAACGGAATTGGATTTCCGTGTGGACATCTTTTTGGATGCCCTAGTGCCTTATCTAAATTTTTAATTATCTCAGGTGAAATAGCATGTTCCAATTTGCATGCAGGTTCATGAACTTCACTCCAGTCTATATGCAGAAAATCTGTCAATAATCGTTCTGCAAGACGATGCCTTCTTAAAATGTTTGAAGCTATTCTTCGACCATCTTCAGATAATTTCACTCCTTTATATGGCTCATGTATTACGAGTCCTTTTCTCTCCAAATTGTCGATAGTATTTGTGATTGAACCGGCAACTACTCCCAATTCTCTTGCCAGTTCCATTGTTCGTGCAAAACCTGCCTTATTCTCCAAGCGATAGATTGCTTCAAGGTATTCTTCAGCATGACTGGAGACTGACTTTTCTTTATGGCTCATGTCTTCACCTGTTTTTAAATTGATAATTACGAGTTCTCGTAAATTACGATCTCTCGTAATTTATACAATCAAAATCATAGATAAACATTACCCAAAATGGAATTTCAGATACACTTTTAACAAATTCAGCAATTATGGCTTTGAAATCATTTGTACCAGTTTATGTAATGCCATGTGATTATAAAGAAGGAGTGACGGAGACTCAACTTCCAAATGGAGATAAAATGAGAATTCGTCACTCCTTCTTTATAATCACATGGCATTACATAAACTGGTACAAATGATTTCAAAGCCATAATTGCTGAATTTGTTAAAAGTGTATCTGAAATTCCATTTGCAAGTTTAGCAACAGTATTAGAAGTAGCAGGAGCTATAAGTAAAAATTCAATTTTTCCGCTTTGAAGCTGAAGTGCAAGGGATGGTACATTTGAATCTCTTTCTACCCGATTTTTTTCAAAATTTTCCCTTAAATCGTTAAATAAATGATATAATTTTACAACCTGATCTCCAGATTTTGATAGATAAACTGTTATTCTAACTTTTTCTTGGTATTGTTTTCGAATTTGCTTCATTACTTCAAATACTTCTACAAGTCTATCTCCACTACCTGTTATTCCCCAAGCAACTCTTTTCTTCTTTTTTTCTGCTTCCATAGTTTTCCACCTTTTAATTATTCATCGTTTTATATTTCTATTTTATTCATAGCTTCCGCGAATTTTTTTATGGTTTTTTGTAAACTTCGAAATCCTTCTTTATCTTGTTTTACTCCTTCCAAAGTATCTTTTGACCAAAAATTTGCGCCTAAATTTGCGCCGAATGAACCACCACTTATAGGTATCATTTCGTTTAAGATATAAAAAGTATGAATTTGTTGAATGGCTAATTCTTGTCCTCCAATTCTATCTCCCCCCACTGCAATTGCCATTCCAATTTTATATTTGAAAACCTTTGGATTTGCAGCTAAAAGAGCCCTGCATCTATCCATAAGCACTTTAGATTGTCCGCTTATTCCTCCATTATATACTGGAGTGGCTATCAATATCCCCTTAGCTTCTTTAAGTAGATCATAAACTGTATGCATATCGTCTCTAAATATACATTCTTTAAATTTCAAACAATGATCACAATGAGTGCAAAAATTGATATTCTTATCTCTAACGGTAAAAAATTTTGTTTCGAATCCTCTTTCTTCTAACATTTTTAAGGCTTCAAGCAAAACATATTCTGTTGCCCCCTTTCTTGGACTTCCACAGATTCCTGCAATCATGCTACTTCGATAATTCTATTGTTATGTTTCTCTATAACTGTTACTAACGATATCGAAGGGTAAAACCTAAAAGTAACATTTTACCGAACGTTTCAATATGGAAAAGAAAGAAGCTGCAATATTAGCATTAATATTTGGTTTTACTATTTTTGGCATTAAATTGGTAGCATATTTTATTTCTAATTCTGTCGCTTTACTTTCTGATGCTCTAGAATCTATTGTTAACATTGCAGCTTCGGGATTAATGCTTTTTTCTGTATGTATTTCAGAGAGAGCCCCTGATTCTGACCATAAGTATGGTCATGAAAAAATTGAGGATTTGTCTTGTTTAATAGAGGGTTTATTAATTATTATTGCTGCTCTTTTCATTGTCCTTACAGCAGTGGGACGTCTTTTTGAACCAGCTGAATTAAATGGGGGGTTATCTTGGTTGCTTAGTAAAACTGCAAGGATTTGTGGTTCAGCTGCACTTGAGGGAGATGCAAAACACTTGTTGTCAGATGTAATTTCTACTGTAGGTGTGTGGATCGGTCTTTTTATTACTCAAATAACAAGTTGGAATTTCTTGGATTCAATTATGGCTTTTGTTATAGCCGCATTAATAATTAGGATGGGTTTGGGACTAATTTTGAAATCTTCAAATCGTTTAATGGATCAATCATGCAAAACGGAAGAAGATAAGATTAAAGAAGTTCTTGGGAGACATACTTTTCAGTTCATCGATTTCCATAATCTTAAAACTCGTAGACATGGAAATCAAGTTTTTGCAGAATTGCATCTCTCTGTTGATGGTAAATTAAGTGTAAAAGAAGCTCATGATCTTACAGATCATTTAGCTGAAGAATTAAGAATTGAACAACCAAATGTAACTTTGTCCATTCATGTAGAACCTCCAAAAAAATAGTAATATGTAATCTATTTTTTTCTAGAATCAATTTTTGGCTATAAATAGTTCATTAAAATGTTTTTTCTTAATGATTCAGTGATTTCTTTTCCTACTAATTTTTCCACGATTGCTAGTGCAAAATGCATTGCTGTAGCTGGTCCTTTACTTGTTATTATATTGCCATCGATTACGACTAGATCCGTTTTTGGCTTACCTCCACCTTTTTCTAATTCTTTTTCCATACCCGGATAGTTTGTACAATTTTTTTCCTTTAAAATACCTGCATATGAAAGAACTGAAGGAGCAGCGCAGATTGCTGCGATGATCTTCCCAGATTTATAGGCCTCTTTTATGAAGGCTATTACTCTGGAATCATTTCTAAGATTTTTGTACCCTGGATTTCCCCCAGGAATTATTACAACATCAAAATCGTCTATGTTAATATCATCAATTGTTTTATCTGGTACAATCATAATCGAATGTCCCCCTTCTACAAAATTAGGAGATAGTCCAGCTATTGTTACGTTTATTTCAGCTCTTCTTAAGATGTCTATTACAGTTATTGCTTCAATTTCTTCAAAACCTTTGGCAAG
>JARRMA010000180.1:0-3590 GCA_037386505.1 Candidatus Bathyarchaeota archaeon | reverse complement strand
ATCCATAGACATACCTTGCAGTTCCTCAGTGGAATGACCGCGATACAGGAATTCTTTCTTCGGCATCTTTTACGCACTCAACCCCCATTTGCGTAACTGGATTTATTAAACATTTCTAAGGCACAGTAAACCGAATGTTAAAGAAACTGGAGAGTTTACTTCTCTCAAAATTTGCTCTATGGGGGGGTTCTCTCCCGTAGTAAATAAAAAAATAGTAAAAAGAGAAAAATAAATATTTAGTATATCCACTCATTGTGAAGTATTTAGAATTATAGTTTAGTTTTTAAACTGCTTAAATCAAATGGTTTTATATGAAATGTATTGATCAGATCCTTTCTCGCAGATCTATTCGGAAGTTTAAGGATGAAGATGTGAGTGAGGAGGTTTTGAATAATATTTTAGAAGCGGGTAGGCTAGCGCCTTCTGCTACCAATAATCAACCGTGGTATTTTGTAGTTGTTAGAGACGAAAAGGGAAAGGATGGTTGCTGTTTATTTTTCAACCATTATTATTTCTGCTATTGGGGCATTCTTTTTTACTGATGCGATTCCGTTTTTGCATGCAGCTTCTGATTCATAAGCTTCGCCAGTGGCAATTACTTCTCCGTTTGCTGCTTTGAGTCTCCATCTACATTTGCCTGCTTTATCTGTATACATTTCAAATTTAGGTGCCATCAAAATCCCTGTGTATATTCTGTGTTTTTGGTTATAATAATTTTTTGAACAGAAATCATTACCGCTTTATGTGTATCTGTGTTTTACATAAATACAAATTCGTATTACACATTCGTAAATCTCTTTAGCATCAATTTCTAATATGTCATTTATGAAGCCCACACAAGAATTCCAGAAATTGCTAAAAAAAGTAGGCTACAATAATAGTGCAATTGGCAATCTCTGGAAATGGTATGATTACTCTGAAAGAAAAGGTGTAGCCAGTTACTGAATCCAGTAAATAGGGCTTTATGTAAGATTTTTCCATTTTCCTTTTCTGAATGCTTTATCTATAAGGTTAAGTTTTTTTGCCACGTCTTCGTCATCGTTTGTTTTTTCAGTGTATCTACTTTTTCTGTATGCTTCCCACTCGTCAAGCTTGCTCATATGAAATTCCCCTTTGGTTTTTAGACAGTTAACTTATGTGATAGAATTTAATGTAAAAAGAGTTTAGTATTCTAAATCCGAATTAAAATGTCCGTATTTATGGTGTTAAAAAAAGAGAGGAGATTGTTTTGATTGGATTTGTCTTACTCTGTTTCTTTTGTCATTTTCTTTGCTAGGTTGTAGATTACTGGTACTAGCATTATTCCCATTGCTATCGCGAATGCCCATGATATGTTTGCTATTACGTTTGTTACTCCTTCAAATGTTGCAAATATTGCTCCTGCGCCGATTACGAGGAAGATGCTGTATAAGACAAACTTTGCGTAGCCTGCCACTGGAACAAATTCTTTGTGATCGTCTATTATTGATTTGATTAGTCCGTCAGTTAATGCAATTCCTGCGCCGATTATTACGAATCCTAGTATTAGTGGGTAGACTAGTTCTCCATTTAGTAGCATTAGGTCTAGTGCAATTAGTAGGATTACTGCGATTAGTCCGATTTGCAGCAGATTTTTGAGCATGTCCACGATTTCTGTTTTTGCTTTTGGAAATACTGGTTTTAGGGTGTTACCGACAAGAGTTGCTATGAAACCTACAAGAACTGAGCCGAGTACGATTATTACTACACCGCCGAGTAGTCTGGGTAAGTATGATGCTATTTGTACCAGAAATTCTCCTACTGTTCCGCCTATGTTTAGTATCTGAATTGCGATAACTATTGAAATTACTAGTATGAATGCTGTTGTTATTCCACCAATGAATGACGATAGATCCATTCCTGATTTTTTGAATGCTGTTCCAGTATCTGTTTCGTTAAAGGTTTTTTCGATTCCTAGTTTTTCGACAACTTTGTTTACTGCGCGTCCTACAACTTTTCCGACAACATACCCGATTAGTATTACAATTATTGCAGCGATTATTGCGGGCAAAGCAGTGACAATAGTTGATAGTAGATCGTTTAAAATTCCACCGATATCCAAAAAAATTCACCAATAATATATTGTTTCAGTTTATTTAAGAAACTTGCTTGCCTTAATGCGCGCGCGTTGAAATAGCTGAGCTATAGAACTTGTTATTAATTGTGCATGTGCAATTGTTATTTTTTGTAAAAGAAAATTTGGAATATTATATCATCTCCAAGTTTTTGGTCGATATTAACTGTGATTTTTGCTATTTGATTAATATCCAATATTTCTTCAGATGTTCTTCGTTTGAGATACCTTCCGTGGGAATGATTTACCACTTTATTGTCTTCGTAAAAGATTCTACCATTTTCCCATCTAATATCATTTTGAAACAATGGCATTTTATCATTGAGTTTCTCTTTCCGCGAGCGCAAATTGCGCGTGCCACATCTAGATAACATATTCTTTAGTACTGAATTCAAAAAAAGAGATGTTTAGAACATCTCCAAGCGTGCTTGTTATTGCAATTAATGCTGAATAGATTTATTTGGAGATTATTCTTTCAAGTGATCTCTCGCATACCATAGCACTTTTAACTTTTTTATGTCACTTTTTGAAGGGTTGTAATTTTCTGTACCTTTGAATAATGCATAGACTTGTATTTTGTCATCCCAAAAGTCTTTTTGTTTTGCAGTCCAATCAATTCCATATGTTCCATCGTTGTTTGTTGCTCCAGATACCAGAAAGTCATCTCTCATAAATGAGCGGTCACGTTCATAGATGTATATTTCAGCGCATCCCACACCTTCGACGGTATCGTGATCGGTCAATTTTCCAGTAAATGTTATTGTGGTGTCTGATTTAACGGAGGCTGGTAGGTCGTCTAGTAATAGAACTGTTTTGTGTAACCCATGAGTTGGTTCTTTACAGACTTCTTCAATTCTTGCTGTCTCATCCATCTCTTCTGAAGCTTTATCTACAGTTAAATCTTCGATTTCAGCGTCGCAGCTTCGTTGAACTGCTTCAATCCCATGCATCGCACCTTCTTTTGTTTCATATCCTTCACTAGCCGCGATAATTTCGCCATTTGATGCTTTTAGATTGAAACGAAATTCACCTGCCGAGTCTGTGAAGACTTCATATTTTGGGTTGGTTATTTTTTCCATTTTTTTGGTTTGATCTTCAATATGAGATTCACAATTTGCTTGAACAGATTTGACTCCATTCATACAACTTGCTTTGCTTTCATATGCTTCACTGACAGCCACAATTTTGTTGTTTGCTGCCCTTAGACGGAATCTGAATTTTCCAGCCCTATCCTTATATACTTGATATTTTGCGCTCAAATAAAACACCTATATAAACTATATTCAAAGTTAAGATAAAGTATGCGGTTTAAGCCCTTGAGATTAATTTCTTGTTTTCTGCATATAAAATCTATTGCGCAAGCGACTTGGAACAAGCAATTTAATCAAATTATGCCTCCATGATTTGGAAACCATCTTCAATAATTTATTCATAAATGTCGCAAAGAATAATTAAGAGATAATTATCACTAGAATCAAGGAGCTCTAATCATGGGGGA
>JARRMA010000179.1:0-4529 GCA_037386505.1 Candidatus Bathyarchaeota archaeon | reverse complement strand
TCGGATTGGCTCACAGGTTAGTGTCTGAAACACTTAGAAATAAGAATTATGTTGATTTTATAATTAACTCGGTTTTGACTCCTCTGAGCCAATCCGATGGCTTTTTGGTTATTTATCTTCAATTGTCTTGAGATTTTTCTTAATGCTAATCGCTCACTTAATCGTTTCAATTCGATTAAATTTAATGTGTTAATGGCGAGCATCCATGATTCAAGTAACATTTCGAGTTTCCTTTAAGAAGACTGAATATGCTATTTATAAAAGCTTGATTAGAAGTTAAATAAAATGCTGACTTTCCTCAATCCACAGTAGGGGCATAAAACATGAAGATTCAAACAACTGATGATGGAGTTATTCTTAACATGAATGTTAAACCAAATGCTAAAGAATTTAAGATAAAAATTGAGGAAGATGAGATAATAGTAATGTGTAATGAAACTCCAGTGAAGGGAAAAGTTAACAAAAAATTGCTTCAACATTTTTCTAGGCTCTTTGGCCGAAGGGTGGAGCTTATTTCTGGATTTACCTCAAAACGAAAAAAATTTTTAATTCATAACATAAAAGCAGAAGAAGCTAATCAGATTTTAATATCTAGTAATTGAAGCAGTTTAAAAAAATAATAAATAGTAACTTATTTAAAAGTAGGAATAAACGCTAGTCTTAACAATTTACTATCCTGATTATTTCATTTCCAGCTGGGGTGAAAAAAATAGTTAAATCTGAACCAACAAATCCATTAGAACTTTCAAAAGAAGAACAAGAATATTACTCAAGACAAATCGTAATTACTGAAATGGGATACAATGCCCAACTGAAACTAAAACAATCAAAAGTTTGTTTACTTGGAGTAGGAGGACTGGGATCCCCAGCAGCAATGCAATTAGCAGCAATAGGTGTCGGACACCTAAGAATAGTTGACAGAGACATCGTACAACTAAATCCATACATCAAAGTGGAACCTCTAACTCTTTCTGTAAATAAGGAAACTGTCGAAAAACTTGTCAAAGATATGGATGTTGTAGTTGATGGCTTAGATAACATGAAAGCCAGATATGCAGTTAATAGAGCATGTATTAAGTACAAAATTCCGTACGTTTTTGGAGCTGCAATAACAACCACTGGAAATGTTTCAACAATTATGCCTAATGAAACAGCTTGTCTTGAATGTTTTTATGGCAACCTTAATGACAAAAATTTGCCCAAATGTGGAGTAGTTGGAGTTCATCCATCTGTAATAAATGTGATAGCAAGCATAGAAGTTAGCGAAGCAATCAGGATAATAACAGGAAGAGAACCACGGTTAATGAATAAACTTCTTTATTTTGATTTAGATGAACTAGAAATAAATAAAATAGAATTATCAAAAGTTGAAGAATGCCCAATCTGCGGAAACAATCAAACTAAACCGAAGTTATCTTTAAAACATGAACTGGTCGAAGAAATCTGCGGAAGAAAAGGAAAAAAAGTCTTTCTTTATATTCCCAAAAAGAATCTAGATTTCGATTTTAAAAAAATAAAAAAATACTTTAACAATAAAGGAATTAAAGCCAAAGTTGAAGGAAAACTTGGATTAACTTTTGAATCAGATGAAATCAAAACCAGTTTCCTAAAAAGCGGAATTATTATTCTTGAAGGTATAAAAGAAAAAAATGAAGCCTACAAGTTTTTCAAAGAGTTCACAGAATAAAAAACATCTGCGTAGTATTGTTATTTTTTATTCATAAGAATTGCACGTATTCTCCTGACACCAGATGCAATACCTTTCTCTTTGATTATTTTGAAGGTTCCTAACTCAGAAGTATTATCAACATGAGGGCCTCCACATAGCTCTATTGAGAAATCCCCTACACTATAAACAGAGAGAGCAATTCCACTATATTTATCGTCAAAAACTGCTTGAGCACCCCTATTTTTGGCCTCTTCTAAAGTCATCTCTTCTCTCTTAACTTCCAAACCTTTGTTTATTTGCTCATTAACCAAATTTTCAATTGCTTCTATTTCAGAAGATATTAATGGCCTATCAAAATTAAAATCAAAACGTAAACGCTCTGGAGTAATATTAGAACCTCTCTGAACTAAATCATTCTTTTTCAAAACTTTTCGCAAAGCCTCATTTAGAAGATGCGTCGCAGTATGAAGTCTTTTTGTTTCAATTGATGCATCACTTAAACCACCTTTGAAAAGCTTTTTTGCACTTGCAGACGAAACTTTTTGATGATGCTCATATTCTTTTTTAAATTCTACTTGATCAACTTCTACACCAATTTCATCAGCAAGTTCTTTTGTTAACTCGATCGGAAAACCAAAACTCTGAAACAATAAAAATGCATTCTTTCCATCAATTCTTGGACTATTCTCTGCTATTCTCCTAAATTTCCGCAACCCTTTTTCAAGAGTTCTTTTAAATTTAACTTCTTCTTTACTTAAATCTGCAAAAATACTATCTCTTTTCTCACTTAGCAAAGGATACTCAGACTCATTTAACCGAATAACAACATCTGCTAATTCAATCAAAAAATCTTTATCAATTCCAATTAACCTCCCAAACCTAATTGTTCTCCGAATTAAACGCCGTAAAACATATCCTCGATCAATATTACTTGGTTTAACTCCACGCTCATCACCAAGGAAAAAAACTGAAGCACGAATATGATCAGTAATAATCCTAAGAGACCGCTCTTGATCTAACGTAGGAACATCTATAGAAGCAAGCTCTTTAATTTGCTCATAAATTGGATAGATAACCCCAATCTCAAATACATTATTTTTCCCTTCAAGCATCGCTGCAGTATGTTCAACGCCCATTCCAGTATCAACATTTTTTTGTTTTAAAAATTCATAACAACCTGAAGCAGCACGATTATACTCCATGAAAACATCATTTCCTAATTCAAAAAATTTACCACATGAACAATTAGGTTTACAAGTTGAGCTACAAAGCGGTTTTCCAGTATCATAAAACATTTCAGTACAAGGTCCACAAGGTCCTGTGTCACCAACTGGTCCCCACCAATTATCTTTTTTTGACAAAAAGAAAATATGATCATCAGGAACCCCTAGGGATCTCCATGTTTCAGCACTTTCACAATCTTTTGGAGCATCTTGATCTCCAGCAAACACAGTTACTGATAAATTTCTTTTGTCCAAATTTAGCCATCGTTTACCTATAAGAAATTCATAACTAAATTCAATAGCTTCCTTTTTGAAATAATCACCTAATGACCAATTACCCAACATTTCAAAAAAAGTTAAATGTGAACTATCCCCAACACACTCAATATCTCCTGTCCTAAAACATTTTTGAACATTCATAAGCTTCTTCCCAAGAGGATGAGGCTGCCCCAAAAAATATGGAATTAAAGGATGCATCCCAGCTGGAGTAAAAAGAACAGTAGGATCATATTCTGGAATAAGAGGAGCATTAGGAATCAATTTATGTTGATTTTCACCAAAGAAATCCAAAAATAATTTCTTAAGTTTTTTTGAATCTATGACCATAACTAGGGTTTTAGAAAGACTACTTAATATTCCTAGTGCAAATAAGCAAACAACAAAATAATAAAACAATTTGATAATAACAGCAATAAAAAAATTTACCGTTAAAGATCAAGAAATCAAAATTCCTAAAAACGAAACAGTGGGGAAACCCCAACTGTAAAAAAGGAACAGAAAACAGGTGCTTTATCCGAATAGGGCACCTAAGCCTTCCATTGCTTCTTCTTCTTTTTTAGTTTGGTCTTCTTCTTCCTCTTCTTCTGCTGGTTTTTCTTCCTCGGCTGGTGCTGCAGCTGCAGGCGCTGGTGCTGCCGCCATCATTGTAGGGGCTGATTTAATTGCCTCCTCGATGTCAACTTCGGCAATAGATGCTACTAAGGCTTTTACTCTAACAGCATCGGCGTTTACACCGGCTGCGGTAAGCACTTCAGATACATTCTTTTCGTTTATTTCTTTTCCAGCTTTGTGCAGAAGCATTGCAGCATATACGTATTCCATATTCATTCTCCTCCATCTTTTCCTTAATACTTACTTTTCAACTTTTCTGAACATAATTAATGATTTAATCCATTTTTTCTGATTTATCTAAATTTTTACTTAGACTTAACATTTCCATGTTAGCTTTTCTTATTAGATCCTGAATTGTATCCTTATTAGTTATTTCAGCATTAATAGCCAAACTATAAGCTTCCTGATTAGCCTTTCTAATAAGATAACTAATGTTTTCAGGTAGAGGAATAGCGGCTTCTAAAGACAAATTGAAAGCATATTGATAAGCAGCTTGTAGGTTTTGTCGGAAATCTTCAATATCCAGTTTAAGGTCTTCTTCTTTTATAATAACACCGTCATCATAGACAACCTTTAAGCTCAAACCAATTTCTTTGCAACTTTCAAGTTTACTTTCAAAACTTGGAATAAAACCCGTAGAAGTTGGTCTGAGCTTAAAGGTTGTCTATGATGACTGTGTTATTATAAAAGAAGAAGACCTTAAACTGGATATTGAAGATTTCAGACAAAACCTACAAGCTGCTTAT
>JARRMA010000178.1:0-3654 GCA_037386505.1 Candidatus Bathyarchaeota archaeon | reverse complement strand
AAGTCATTTTTTTCTGCGTTAACTCCTTTAAGTCCTGATTGAATGATACCTAAAGCTTTTTCATATGATGCGTTATCTAATCTTCCGATTTCACGTTCAATCTCTAGATTTATTAAAGCAGAATGCAGTTCATGTATCTGGTTGTTGCAGTCGTCAATTTGGTTTTCGATGTCTTTTGTTAATTCATTAGCATTTTCTCTTAATTGTTCAAGAGCACCTTCGAAAGTGCTATGGAGATCTTCGTACATTTCTGGTGGAATCTTTTTCTTTTCTACAAGTTCGTTTAGAGCTTTATCTTTTCTCCAGATTAAAGGAATTTCATTACATAGAGCTTTGGCTTTCAATTTGAGTGGCGGGGAAATAATCAAATTTCCGTTATCAATCTTAATTTGATCACTTGAGTAACTCAGGAATTCTCCGTCACCGTGTTCAACAAAAACTCCGTCTATTCGTCCTGTGGGTGATACCTTAAATGATGCAACTCGACCGACTTGTCTTCCATATTCATCCTTTATTTGTTTACCAACAAAAAGAAAGGGGTTGGAAATGGGTTTTGACACAGTGTCACCTCCTTAATATGCGTGAACAGCTATGTTTTTTCCAGATTTTTTACTCGCTTTGAAGGGATTCTCCAAAGGAGGGTATTCCAGTTGGTAGATCGGGGAACTTTTCTTTGACTTTTTGTTCAGCTACTGTTGCTGCTTCGTTGAGTATTTTCTGTGCATCGTCACCTGCTGTTTGGAAGTCAATGTTCATGCCAGAGTTATAACCTGCATCCATAATAATTCCGCTAAGTAAGTTTCCGATACTGCCAATTTCGCGTTCTGCTTCTGGGAATATTGAACTCATTCCAGTTTTTACGTTTCTTAAAACATTTATTGCTGGAGCTAATGTGCTTACAACATCACCAAGTTCTGAAACTGTACTTAATCTAAGAACTATCTGCTCAAGAGCTAATCTTGAGTGCATAATCATTTTTTCCATTTTTCGGATTTCAGCAAGCTCATTTGCGAAGACGTTGGCGCGGGCCATATCATGTTTGGTGTAGGCATTTACGATTTTTTGGAAGATTGACTTATCACGATCAGAGAAACGGTCAGATGCTTTATCTAAACGTTGAATTTGCATTTCCATTCTTTTTACTGCATAATCTAGTCGTGGTTTTAAAGGACCCGGAGGTCTTACGGCGTCCCTAATTTTTGTGCTGAGAGGTGTGTCGTCGACTCCTTCTCCCCATTTTTTTGCGAATTTTTCAGACATTCTAATTCCTCACGCAAGGAGGTGTGTTTATACCGTATTATTACATTGTTAATATGCAACAATCATTAAGATATATATCTGATATCATAACCCCATTCTAAGGTTGTTTTGAGCTTTAAATTTAATATTGAAAGAGAGATGGGGCGCTGATACAAAAATAAACAGTTTCATGTAAGTTAGACTCAAAAGCGCGAAAATTTAATGGTTAAAAGAAAGGTGAAATGAATGGGTGATAGAGTAAAAATATTAGGTATCTTTGCAATGCTTGGTTTCTTTGGTGGAGTTTTTGCTAATCTTGGATTCAAATTTGTATGGCCTTGGCTGGTAGCTAACTTCCCTCTGATATTCTCTGCAGAATGGGTAATATCCGGCATTGCGGGTGCTCTGATTACTACATGCTTTGTGGTGATCTGGGTTTACCTAAGCAGACCTACAGAATAAAAAGGGATACTAATCCTATCCCCTCAATTTATTTGAGGTTCTCCCCCGCGTCTTTTTAAAGCGGTAAAATAATTCACAAATAGGTAAAAATTACTTCAACTTTTTAAGGAAAAATCTCGATATTACCATTTTATCTTTGATTGGTTTGAATATTGTAAGAGGTAAAAATATTTGTCAAAGACATTATTTCTTGCATATAACTAAAATCAGTATATATCAAGTATATTAATACATAAGAAACACTTATATTTTTCCCATCTAAAATATTAGGTGGAGCTCCAAATGTTTCTGAGGTTTTAGAAGTGATAAGACTTAGCTTTTCTAAATCAAGACAAATGTTCAGAAAAGGGAAGATAACAATCCTTTCTCTAATTACTATTTCACTACTATTATTCCCTTTAATCTCTTCAGTTTTTGGTTCAGAACTTCTTGTCCCAGAAGATTTTGAAGAAGAAAGCTGGTCAAAGACAGTAGACTACTTAGATTATGTTGATTTGTACGCTGTAACTCATGGAAAACCTCGACCTCCAAGAGGTGCAGAAGCAAACATTTTCATGACTTATGTAAATTATTCTGGAGTTCAGATGCTCTATGCTGGTCTGTCAAACATAACAATGGGATACGGAGAACTTGCCGTCACTTTACCAATTCAGACATTCATGACACACTACAAAACTGAAGATCAAAAAACAGACACTGTAACTGCATCATCTTATATCATGTTAATGGCATTTAATGACAGCCAAACAGAAAATATTGAAGGATCACCTGACAGAAATGATACATTATACGCTTCATTTAGCATGGGTTTTGACCTTTCAGAGTTATTACAAAACGATGCACCAGCGCTAAACAGTCAAACTACTCCTATAGAATTAACGCATCCTGAAGAAAATAGATGGAGTTGGGGAATGGAGTATACTAACCTTACCGCAATTTGGTGGAATATTAGAATAGATCCAGATAATTCTACTTACAAAAGTGTTCCTGTAGCAATTACAGTTTATGAAAAATTAACATTTACTTATGATTTAATTTTTGACATTAATAGTAACTCTGCAAAGATTGTAAGCAATTACATTATTGGAGAAATGACAGATCTTTGGGTTATTGATGATTTTGTTTGGATTTTTCCAGTAATAGTTCATTATAATTCAACTGGATGCTATAGACTTAATAAAGAACCTTATTCAACTCAGACTATTCACCAATTTCTTGAAGAAAATAATATTTCTATGAGTATGGTTTTCTTCCAAGCTTCGGCTACTCTTGATCATACAACAGAAAGTACAGCTAACGGACAAGACGTTGCAGAAAATGAGATGATTGTAAGTGATGAAACAATATCAACTTCCACAGATAATGGAGAATTAATCTCAAGCATCGATTTTAGTGAAAAGAAGACATATTCTCTGATTAATTCAACTTCAGGAGAAACCGATTCATACGATGCTATAGTTCGAACAGTAGAGAGAAATGGATTCTCTAAGAATCCAATATTTGCAACTCATACTTTCTTGATGAATTATATTCCATTAGCTTTAGCCCATATTGATGAAACACTTTACGATCAAGCCAAAGATAAATTATTAGATATGACCTATGCTGATTACTTTTACATTATTTCTTATCCAACATATGGCGGATATACAATAAATCATGATCCAATCTATAATGTCTACTTTGCACCTACATTGGCAACTAACGAATCAAAAACATTTGGAGCACTATTAGTTATAGGAGCAATTGCAGCAATAGTAATTGTTGGAGCAGTTGTTATTTTAAGAAGAAGAAAATAAATAAAAAAAGCATTTTTCTTCTTTAAAAAATTAATACGTCTTTTTTTAGATTTTTCTTTTGTCTAAGACTTTTCTGAATGTTCCATGGTTTGGACATTCATAAAGACCTATTTGAAGTTGAAATCTTTTTCCGTTTTTATCTGGTCTTCCAGCC
>JARRMA010000177.1:0-3683 GCA_037386505.1 Candidatus Bathyarchaeota archaeon | reverse complement strand
TTAATGAGTTGTTGAATTTTAATAATCTGATGAAAGAAAAATTTTATTATGATATAAAATATTTCAGACCCCCCTATGGAAGGTTCAATTTAAAGACAAGTAGTTTACTCAGTTCGCTTAATTTGAAATGTGTAATGTGGAATTTGCTGACATACGACTTTAATAATGACATTAAAAAAGTTCAATACACAATTGATAATTATCTTCGCGAAAATTCATTAATTGTTTTTCACGACAATGTAAAATGTAGCAGTATCATTGAAAATTCCCTTAATTACACAATTGAACAAGCAGCAAAGCGAGGTTATCAGTTTGGGGAGCCAGAAGATTGTTTGAAATAATTTTTTTAATTCTTGTCTCTGGTTACTTTATTATATCAGTAGCGCTGGTAATTGGCGCAAAAAAATCTTTCCCAAAATTAACCGGTGACCATTTACCGAGAGTTTCTATAATCGTTGCAGCACGTGATGAAGAAGAAAATATTTTATCCTGTCTTGAATCATTAAATAATCTTATTTATCCTGAAAACAAAATTGAGATAATAATTGTTGATGATGATTCTACAGACAATACAAATAAAATAGTGAGTGATTTTGTTCAGGATAACCATAAATTTAAACTTATCTCATTAAAAGAAATTGAAGGTCAAAAACTTAAAGGTAAAACAAGAGCAATGGCAGAAGGAATAAATATTTCTACCGGGGAAATTATTTTAACTACAGATGCTGATTGTTCTGTCAATCCTCTTTGGGCAAAAACTATAGCTTCATATTATCAGAAAGATGTTGGACTTGTAAACGGTTTTACTTCTCAGTCGGTAAGTGGCTCATTTAGCGGCATGCAGGCAATTGACGTTATTTACTTACTTTTTATTTCGTCGGGAACAATTAATCTTAATAAACCTGTTAGCTGTATAGGAAACAATATGTCCTTCAGAAAAAAAGCTTACGAGGATACAGGCGGTTATAAAAATCTCCCGGTTAGTGTCACAGAGGATTTACTGCTTCTTCATGCAATTCATAACTTAAAAAAGTATAAGCTGATTTATCCGCTCAACCCTGATTCCTTGGTCTTAACAAAACCAGCTCCAAACTTAAAAGCATTGATTGACCAGAAGAAACGCTGGGCAGTTGGGGGCAAAGATGCACCTCCATTTGGGATATTATTGATGCTATGGGCATTTATTACAAATTTATTTGTGCTTTTAACTCCCTTATTCTTTAGTGAAGTCTGGCTCTACTTAATTTTCTTTAAGATATCAATTGATTTCTTCATTCTTTTGCCTGTTCATAGAAGATTAGGTCTTCAGAAAAATTTGAAATATTTTTTGGTGTTTGAAATTTATTATCTGCTATACACTTTGATTTTACCTATTACAGTGTTGTTCTATAAAAAAATTAAGTGGAAAGATAGAGTTTATTAATGCTTCTTCTCTGCAATTATTATGTGACATACAGATGTAATGCTTATTGCGAGTTTTGTCATTTTGGTGACCACACTAACTTTAAAGATACACCTTTTGCAAAACTTGAGGAGTTTAAATCTAATGTCGAACAGCTTGCAAAGTTAGGCGTAAAGTTTATTGATCTCACCGGAGGTGAACCACTTCTTCATAAAGATATTCATTTGATGGCAGAAGTTGCTCACAATCTTAAAATGCAGACAAGTATTACAACTAATACTTTACTCTATCCTAAGTTTGCAGAAAAGCTTACCGGCAAAATTAATCTCCTTCACTTTTCACTAGATTCTCCGGATGAAGAAGAGCATAACAGGATTAGAAAAGTAGATTGCTTCAAATCAATCTTTAAGAGTATCGATATCGCAAAATCGCTTGGCGAATTTCCTGATATTCTGTTTACAGTGACAAATGAAACATATAAGAAGCTGCCACGAATGCACGAATTAGCCGCAAAACACGATCTGGTTCTACTGGTTAATCCGGTGTTTTCTTATTTCGGTAATCCGGGTCTTTCGCAGGAAGCAGTTGATTATGTTGATGAATATTGTGATGGTAAAATGGATGTTTATTTAAATAAAGCTTTTATGAAATTAAGAAGAGATGGGGGGAATGATATAAATGATCCAAGTTGTAAAGCTGTTTCAAGAGTTATTGTTATTTCTCCTGATAATGAAATTATTCTTCCTTGCTATCACTTTGCTAATGATAAAATTAGAATCGACAAACCAATAAGTGAAATCAGAAAATCGGAAAAGTTAAAATACTTTATGAAGAATGAAGGAAGATTTGATTTTTGCCAGGGCTGTACAGTTAATTGTTATTTTGAGCCTTCCTTTGCTTTCCCGACCAATCTTTATGCAATATCAAGTTTGACATCAAAGTTTAAATACAGTTACAATAAGCTCATCAAACAGAAAATTAAAAAGAAATTAAATTCCGGCTCTGACGGAAAACCGACTCCACAAACTGAAAGTAATTAATGCGCTTATCACTTGTACTCATTTTTATTTTATTATTAAAGTTAAATTCTAATGCGCAGACAATTACAGAATGGTTTCCGGATGATTTAAACATACAACCGTTCACTGCTCATTTTCTTGAACCCAAAACTGGATTTCAATATTTATTTAATTTGAATAAAGTTAGAATAGATATTGGGACTTCTCACGATATTATCCAGTGGAGAAATGGAGGCAGATCATATTCTATTGGAGCAGATTTTTTTACTTATACAAGAGCACGATCAGAAGCAAATGTTAAATTTCCTGTTGAGACTATAGATTACTTGTTTGGTATGAATTTAGGTTACGAGGACTGGTTTTTACATAACTATCGTTATGGATTCAGATTAAGATTTAGTCATGTCAGTGCGCACCTGGTCGATGGTTACTATGATTCTAAATCTGAAAATTGGTTAAACGGAAGAAATCCTTTTGTTTACAGCAAAGAATTTTTTGAGTTGATTGTGTATTTAAAAATTGATTACACTCGCATTTATGGTGGTATAACTTATAACGTTCACATCATTCCTGATGAAATTAAAAGGAGTATTTTTCAGATTGGTTTTGATTATTACCCATATTGGTTAAGTACTGATTTATTTACTCCTTTTATAGCTGATGATTTTACACTTACAGGAAATAATAAATATTCAGGAAATAACATTCTATCTTTGGGAATAAAATTCGGTGAGCCAACCTCAAGAGGTTTTAGTATCTTAGCTTCGTATTTCTCTGGTAAAAGTGTACACGGAGAATTTTACGATTTAAATGAAAATTATTTTACTATTGGAATAAACCTGGATATTTAATTGGTCATAAATGAATAACAAAAATCAAAATAATCTTAAAGAAGTACAAGAAAAACTTGAAAATGAGCTGAAAGATAATCTGCTTAAGAATCCATCCCAGGAAAGTTTTCAAGAAGCATATGATAAAATTCATACTTTCTTTATAGAGCAGGAAAAAATATCAAGTATCTATTCAAATGAATTAAATTGGTTTTCAAAAATTTTTATTGAACTGAGTGGAAGCGGTAATAAAGTCCTAGATATTGGAAGCGGTAATGGAAAACTTGCCATATCGATAGCTGAAAAAGGAAATACTGTTATTGGATTGGATGTCTCTAAAATTGCTCTTGACAAAGCAAGAGAAAGGCTTAATAATAGTCCGCAAGCATTAAGTGTTGACTTCAGATTAGGAGATGCGAGAAAGTTGCCGTT
>JARRMA010000176.1:0-5314 GCA_037386505.1 Candidatus Bathyarchaeota archaeon | reverse complement strand
GTCATCCTGTGGTTTTGATGCAATGGCAAGAAAACAGAGAATTAGTACCTGTTTACCCAAAATGGCTTAGAGAAGAAACAGGATCATCTTACTTGTTTCCTGATTGGTCTGGACCATGGGATGACCTAAACTGAATGCACAAGTCCATGTTATTACATGCGAATTGAAGAATAAACAGATTATTAAAAATTTTAAAATAATTATACGCATTTAGGTTGAGGCGAAAATATAATATTAATAATCTAATAATTTAATCAGAAATAAAAAAGGGCTGCTCTATATTGTCTTCAGACTGTTTTGAATGCGAAGTTATGGACTGGGATCTATTTTATCAATTGGCCAGAAAGGTAGCGAGTAAGATTAACAATTCAGGATTTAAACCTGATATAATAGTTGGATTAGCTCGAGGTGGATGGGTACTAGCTCGTGTCCTCTGTGATTTAATTGGTGTAAAAGATCTTGTAAGCTTAAAGGTTGAGCATTGGGGAGTAACTGCAACTCCTGATGGAAAAGCCAAATTGAAATATCCATTGAATATTGATTTATCCGGAAAAAATGTACTTGTTGTAGATGATATAACAGATACAGGCGAAAGCATGCGTGTAACATTAGACTATATTGGTTCTCTTAATCCACTAAAAATCAAAACTGCTGCACTCAGACATATAAATACATCAAAATTTTTACCCGATTATTTTGGTGAGGAAATAACTTGGAGATGGGTAATATTTCCATGGAACTTTACTGAAGATATGTGTAACATTGTTCCAAAGGTATGTAATCGACTTTCATTAGATCCCTGTAAAGATGTAGACAACACAAAAATAAAGAATGAATTAAAAAAATTCTACACTTTGGATACATCTGAAGAAACAATCGATGAAATTCTAAGTGAATTAAAAAGACGGAAACTAATTCAAGAAAATGAAAAATAAACTTGGATTTTAACTATTCAAATAATTAGAATAATGCATTTTGTAAAGCTGAACCGCAATCGCATTCTCTATTTTTTGGTATTGCTGGAAGTGTTTCAAGAATCAATCTTTTTAGTTGTTCATTACTTTCTTTAGCTTTTTCAATAACTTCTTTTGTAGACACTGGACTTTCAGCCCAAACATCATAATCAGTTACTATAGAAATTGACACATAACATATTTCGGCTTCTCTAGCCAAAATACATTCAGGATAAAGGGTCATCCCCACAATATCTGCTTTCCATGTTCGAAAAAGTCTAGATTCTGCCCTTGTAGAAAAACGTGGTCCCTCTATACAAACATATGTTCCACTTTTTTTGGTATCTAATCCATTTTTTTCTGAACTATTAATGAATATTGATCGAAGTTGTTTACAAAATGGATCAGCTGAAGAAATATGGCAAACTTGTCCTCCGTCATAAAATGTGTCTAACCGTTTTTTAGTACGATCAATAAATTGATCTGGAATAACAAATGCACCTGGTCCATAATCTTCTCGCAAACTTCCAACCGCTGCTGAGGCAATTATTCTTTTTACTCCCAGTTCCTTGAGTGCCCATAAATTAGCACGATAATTAACTCGATGAGGAGGTATTGTGTGATTTTTACCATGCCTTGGAATGAAGGCTACCTTAATATCTTTGTAAAATCCGATAGAAATTAAATCTGATGTTTCACCAAAAGGAGTGAAAACCTTCGTTTCATTTATATTCTCAAAACTATCTTGATCATAAACTCCAGTTCCACCAATAATTGCAATTTCAGCGGTTTCTTTCATTGTAATGTGCTCCAAATTTTTTATTCAAATATATTAAAATTAAAATATATTTAAATACAATTCTGACACAAAAACGTCTTTTTCTTCAAAAGACACATAAAGGTTATCTTTTATTATTTACATTCACTTTTTTGAGGGTTTGAATATGACTAATTTGCTTCAAGTTCTAATAGTTTATTACAGCCAAACTGGGAATACTGAAAAGATGGCTAGAGCAATTGAAGAAGGGGCAAAAACTGTCGCAGGAATAGAAGTGGAAGTAAAATATTTTGTTAAACCAGAGGAGCTCGTAGAGGTCAATGGGATAATTTTGGGGATGCCAACCTACTATCATGATATTGGTATGGATATGAAAAATCTTCTTGAAGGTGTTGCTAAGGAAGAAATTAATCTGAAAGGAAAGGTTGGCGCAGCATTTGGTTCTTATGGATGGAGTGGGGAAGCTCCTAATTTATTGTTAGAAATTATGAAAAACCGTTTTGGAATGGATGTTGTAGAACCTGCTTTACGAATAAAATATAATCCTGACAAAAACGGATTAGACGAATGTCGTAAATTAGGAAAAACTGTCGCTGAAAAAGTAGTAAAAAAGAGCTTAGATCTAGATAATCAAAAATAACATATTTATTATGTTGAAACCTCAAAAACCAATTTATTTCTATATAGATTCAATATACATATATATACTATTTTAAAAAATTATTTAGATATGAAAACAGAATTATATATCTGGATATAAAATTTATAATTATATAGGATGGACTTTCTAGATTCATGAATAATGAGCGTCATATTTTTTTGCTTAGTTTGAGAAATATATTGGAGGTGAAAAAATGACCTTTGAATATGAGAATAGACTTCCAATAAATCCAAAAATAGCAGCAATATTAATAACAATTCTAATAGTAGCAGGACTTTTCATAGCTATTTTTTTCCTAACAATGTGGGTAAATGTACCTGTAGGAAATGCAGTAGTAATGGTTGATCCAGTCGGTGGTTCTATCAACGGCCCAATCTTAGGACCTGCGTGGGCAACAAAAGCACCTTGGGTGACTCCAGTTCAGATCAAAGTTGCAGTAGATACCCTAGGAATGTGGGGTAGTGGACAAGATCCAACAGCTGATTTTCCAACAGTAAAAAGTTTTTCAAGAGATCAACTGGAAATGCAAATTGACATTATGATTAGGTGGAGAATTGATTCCTCGAAAGTTAAGGAATTGTATTCAAATCTTCCTCAACAAAATTGGAAAAACGATATAATTGCTTCGATCGCAAGAGAACAAGTTAGAATAGTTACGAAAGATTTCAACACAATAGAAACAATTGAAAAAAGAGATTTTGTTGCTCAAACCATGAGAGATGCAATCTGGAATAAACTTAGCACCTCAGAACCTCTTGCTGGAGCAATAATTGATTTCGAATTTGAACTTAGAAATATTGGGTATCCAGCAAGATATACTTCATCAATCGAGGATAAACTAGTATCAGAACAACAAAAGATTCAAGCCGATTTTCAAAGACAGATTGTAGTCATAAATGCCACAGCTAATGCTGAAAAAATTACAATCGAAGCCGTAGCTAAAGCAAATGCAACCATTATTGAAGCAAATGCAACTCGCGAAGCAATTGAACTTGTGCTAGAAGCCGCAGGTGCCGATCCAGGAAATGAGACTAGAATTGCTGAACTTTACCTTGTAGTACAAACTCTCCAACAAATAGCACCTGATATTGATATGTTGATAATGGCTCCCGATGGAACTCCTATATTGTTACCATCACCATCATCTTAGATGGGTGGATAAACTAAAATCAATCTTCCCTTTTTCTTTTAAGAAGTTATTCAAATTTAACATTCGGATACTTTTGACTTTTTTGATATCTGATTAGCAAATGATTTTAGATATCTGATTAGCAAATGATTTTAAATTTTGGTATGCATTTTCGGGATTTATTGAGTTCATTGCTAATTTTTCAAATGGACAAACATTAGTTTTGTTTCTATTCAAAATTTTTTTAACTTTCTTGCTAAATTCGTATTGAATATTGTTTTCTTTAAACAATTTCATTCCAGATTCACTAATTGTAATTGCGAATACAGAAGAAATCCCTGAATAAACACAAAGCATAGCTGCTGCTACTCCAACAATTTTATCTGCAATTGATGAAGAAACTAATTTTTCCTCTAATGTCTCAATGGCTTCTAAGAATCCAGTAATTCCTTGTTTTTTTGTTTCAAAAATAACCTTTCCCTTCTTCACAATAACCAAACTGGAGCCTTCATCAAATAAGTGTGATTTTGCAAGTTCTAAATCTTCTTTTGGCATACTCTTCATCAACTAACTAATTGAACCTTAGAAAAACATTACTTTTTATTTATTGAATTGGCTTAAAATAAGATCTATTTAATGTTCAAAAATTCAAATCATTTTATATGACGAGAGTTACCTGGGAAAAATTGAAGTGCATAATACTACAATAATATTTATGGGAGGTGAATTTATGCCCGTTATAAAAATTATTGAGTTGATAGGCAGTTCAACAAAAAGTTGGGAAGCTGCTGTACAAAATGCTGTAACAGAAGCAGGGAAGACAATCAATGGAATAAAAGGAGTCCATGTAAAAAGATGTACAGCAAAAATAGAAGACAATAAAATAGTAGAATACAATGCCGATGTAAAGATTGCCTTCACAGTAAAAAGATAAATTATACATTTAAATTAAAAGACAACAGTTACTGTTAAGTTGAATTTAGGAAACCAACAATTCTATTTGACTTAAAAACAATATTAGTCTGTAGGAACAAATAAATCACAATATTTCATTTACTTTCTTATAATAAAACTACTGGGGATCGATACTGTGGGCTTCTTCAAAATGTTCAGAACTCCAAAAACGACAATTGAACTGAAGATTCCACGAAATTCATTTTCTTTGGGTTCAAAAATAGATGGTACAATTAGTGTTTCATCAAACGAAGAATTTGATGCTACAGAAGTTAGAGCAGAACTTAGATGTATCGAAAAACGTCGCCGAGAAAGATGGGTATATAATGAGCGACTTCGCCGTAATATGCGACATGAATATTGGGATACAGCCACTCATTTGTCAGATGATGTAAAAGTTAGTGGACCAATCCACTTTGTACCTGGTTTTAAAAAGACATTTCCAATAAAAATTAACCTTCCAGCAAGCGGACTTGAAACATTAGATAGTATAGATGCGAATGTCACATGGCTACTCAAAGGTGTAGTAGCTGTTAATGACCGTCCAGATGCTACTAGCGAAACATTTGAACTTCAGGTAACTCGTAATAAGAGCTCTTCGAATAAAAATGAAGTAGAAATGGTACCCTGTGAGTACTGCAAATCTTTAATGCCTTCAACTTCAAGTTACTGTCCAATTTGCGGAGCACCTAGAAAAAGCTGATATTTCTAATAATTGATTAAGAAATAGTCTGAATAGTTAGAAATTTTTTATTTATTCTTCTGTTTTTTTGAGAATTTTTTCTATTAACTCTATTACTTCTTTCCCACTTTCAGCAGTGACAGGAACTTCTGAATTG
>JARRMA010000175.1:0-3704 GCA_037386505.1 Candidatus Bathyarchaeota archaeon | reverse complement strand
AAAAAGTATTTATAGTTTTCATAGTCATCTAAAACCCTCTGTGTCACTTCATCATAAGGTGATCCAACTGCTCCTGGTCCCGCAGGATTCTTGGTACAGGATATTATTGCTGAACACAAGAAAATTTTCTTCGCAGTTGGATCACCTTATGATGAAGTGACACAGAGGGTTTTAGATGACTATGAAAACTATAAATACTTTTTCAGTCTGGGATTCAACAGTACTTCTGTGAAGCTAGGAATAACAGATAGTATGCTACACCTTAGAGAATTGACTGGCTTCAATAAGATAGGTTATTTAGCTGAAGATTTAGGTTGGAACAAGGCAACCATGGAAGCATTGGATAACTTTCTCCCAGAAAATGGATTTGAGCTCGTCTACAAAGGAAAATTTTCGCCTTTCGATACGTTTGATTTCTCAAGTTATTTTGCAGCTGCAGAAGCAGCAGGAGTAGAAGTAATAGTGCCTATGATTATCATGGATGGGGGAATTCCGTTCGCTAAAGAGTATTATGATAGGCAATCTCCAATGGTTGTTTTTGGGGGAGTTGACACCTTAGTTTCAGGTCCTGATGGTTGGGAGTGGACAGATGGAAAATGCAATCATATGTCTTTTTCAGAAAATCCAACGACAACAGGATATCCATTTACAACTAAAACCTTGCAAACCAGAGATGCATATATGAGCAGATGGGGTGAAGCTATTAAGATAGGTGCAGCTGTGGTTTATGATGGTATAAGGTTTATTTTGGCTGACGCTATTGAACGGGCTGGAACAATTGATACTGATGCAGTTATTGAGGCGTTGGAGAAAACAAGCATAGAAACATCTAATGCAAAGAATTTTGTATTTACTCGTTCTCACGGTGTCATGATGGGAAAAGATGCTAACGATCCAAATGCAGACTATTCTATTGTTTTAGGTTTTCAGTGGCAAAACGGAGTACAAGTACCCGTTGATCCAAAAAAGATTATGGAGGAAGCTGGAGCAACTCTGACTTTTCCTGATTGGCCTGGACCATGGGACAACATCAGCTAAATTAGGGAGGATTGGTTTCTCCATGACTATATTGAATATTAAATGGTTCCATTTTGTAAAAATTGCACATTTTTAATAATTTACAGACAGATTGGGTTTTTAATATAAACTTGATTTCTAAGCTTCTTTACTAGTATCGATTTTTGCAGTCTAATGGATCAGCACTTTTTGTTATACTGATTTCCCCGTCAAAAAGGTTTATTATGGCTTTTGATTGGTCTGGAGGATGCATTTCAGGATCCATTACTGCTAGCATTGTGAATCCTTTAGAGCTTAAGTCTGTAATAAGTTCAGATATCCATCTTCTTGTTGCCTCTGCTTTATGAGTAATTAAAACATCAGAAACAATCTCTAAACAAAATCGTTTATTTTTTACGGAGTCAATATTTCTAAAGGCTTTCGCTAGAGAAATAGAAAGATTAGTTAAGTCTGTTTTGCTCCTAAGTTTGTATACATTTGGAAGATCAGGGATCTTACTTTTTGGTTTTGCGCGCGCGCAAATTATTTTTAATTAAGTTTGAAGCATTTTGATAATAAGTTAATGCCTCAATCCAATTATAACTTCTCTCTTTTTCTTTTGCCATTTTTTAAATTTTTTCAAACTGATTAGGATTTTCCAAAGATGTTCAATCTAGTATTATTAATAAAGTTCAAATAATTTTCTACAAGAATTTATTATTATAAAGCTTGAAAGAAGCAAATATATTTGAAATTTTGTTTTGTATATAGATTATTAATGGAATTTTAAACAAATATTTTCTAAATAATATAAAATGTAGAAAAATTTAAATCCACTTTTTGACAAATTAAGAAAAAATTGGAGAATATTTTTGTTGAATTCCAAAGCACTAACGAAAATGCAATCAATAATTCTTACTTTTGTTATTATTTTTGCAGTAGTAAGTGGAGCTATTATAGCCAAAGATTTTTTAGATAAAAACATTTCTTCAGAGACAATAAAGATCGGCCTTTTAGTTGACTTAGATGGTGTAATAGGAAATCATGTTTTACAAGGGACTTTGTTAGCAGCAGAAGAAATTAATGAAAATGGAGGAATACTTGGTAGACAAGTCGAAGTTATTGCAGAAGATAGAGGAGATGGTCGCGACCTACTATTTGTCACCTCAGCCCTTAACAGACTGATAGGAATAGACAAGGTTGATTTTATTATAATTCATAATCCATCAGGTGATATCGGTTTTTCATGTCAAGATATTATTGCTGAACATAAAAAAATCACAATAGCAGTTAGTGGCAATTCAGATTTATTTACTCAAAGAGTATTGGATAATTATGAAAAATTTAAATATTTTTTTAAGGTGCAATTTAATTCATCCTCAATAGTTACGGGAATAACTGATAGTCTTTTACTCTGTAGGGAAATCACTGGTTTTAATAAAGTTGGAATTTTAAGCACAGATGTTAGTTGGGCAAGAACAGTCACGGAAGGACTAAATAATTACTTATCCGAAAATGGTTTTGACATTGTTTACCAACGAAGCATTCCACAAGAACTCTTTGATTTTTCTAGTTATTTTGCAGCTGCAGAAACAGCAGAAACTGAAATAATTATTCCGTTAATTTCAGGGGATCAAACAATTCCCTTCGCTAAGGAATATCATGATCGTCAATCACCGTTGTTAATTTATGACGGAGTTATTGGAGAAGTGGGAACCCTGTCTGGTTGGAATATTACAGGGGGAAAATGCAATTATATTTCTGTATCTATGGCCCCCATCATTAGTGGGTACCCCTATACCAACAAAACATTATCGGTAAGAACAGCGTTTATAGAAAGATGGGACTCTGAAATACATGATACTGGAGTTAGAGCTTACGATGCATTACGATTTATTTTATCTGATGCTATTGAACGGGCTGGAACAATTGAAACTGAAGCAGTTATTAAGGCACTAGAAACAACAAAAGTTGAAACTTCCCAAGCACGAAATTTCATTTTCACTTCATCTCATGATGTTATGATGGGAGAAGATCCCAACAATCCAAATGCAGATTACTCATTAATGATGGTGTTCCAATGGCAAAATGGAGAACTTGCTCCTATTTATCCTAAACAAATTATGGAAGAAGCAGGATCCAACTTGATTTATCCTCCTTGGTCAGGACCATGGGACAAAATCAACTAATAAAAAAGATAAACTTTAGAAGTTAAGTAAACAAATTGGGTTTTTTATGTAATCTTGGTTTCTTAGCTTTTTTACTAGTATTGACTTTTTGCAGTCTAATTGGTCACTGCTTTGTGTTATGCTTATTTCTCCATCAAATAGATTGATTACTGCTTTTGATTGATCTTGTGGATGCATTTCTGGATCCATTACTGCCAACATTGTGAAACCTTTAGAACTTAAGTCTGTAATAAGTTCAGATATCCATCTTCTTGTTGCCTCTGCTTTATGAGTAATTAAAACATCAGAAACAATCTCTAAACAAATTCGATTCTTTTTTGACCTGTTAATGTTTCTGTAAGCTTTAGCTAGAGAAATAGAAAGACTGGTTAAGTCAGTTTTACTTCTTAGTTTGTAGATATTTGGAAGATTAGGAGCTTGAATTTTTGGTTTTGGATTACACAAAAATAGAGTGAAACTTGGATTTTGAACAAGATTTTTTAGACCATCTATTTCTATAACAACAGAAATAGATGGTCT
>JARRMA010000174.1:0-4451 GCA_037386505.1 Candidatus Bathyarchaeota archaeon | reverse complement strand
GTACAATACCTGTTATTGTCCCATTATTGAGTGTAGAATTTTTTAGTTTTGGGCAATTCGAATTAGCTTTTGTGTTTATTTATATTGGATTAATTCAAATAGTGATGCAAGGTTTTTTGATTAACGCACTTTCTAATCGATTGGGAGAACAAAAATTAATTATTCTTGGTCCAGTGTTGATGGCAATGGGGGCTTTCTTAATGCCAATTTTTCAAAATGTGATACTTTTTTTCTTCTCAAATTCTTTGCTTGCTGCAGGTTTTGGGATAATTAACACTTCTGTTCCTGCTTTTTTGTCAAAAAGAATTTCTGTTGATGAACAGGGTAGCATATTGGGAGTAGCAGGATCAGTTGCTAGTGTAGCTAATATTCCTGGACCTTTAGTGATTGGTTTTGTTTATGCTTTTGCCGGTTATTTTGTTCCTTTTTTCGTTAGCTCAATTATTCTGATTGTAGCTTCATTGGTTGGGTTAAGAGCTTTCAGGTTAAATATTAATTAATTTAAATTAAGGAAAATCTTAGAATTCACTGGAATCAGGATATATTAAAAATTTTTAGTATGAACTATTAATTTAAATTCTTCCAGTAATCTTTTCCATCGCAATAACTTGTCATCAACTCGATATCCGCAAGTTCTATTGGATATGGTTCAAAAAAGGATTGATTCGAAAGGTAATCGTCTTTGAATCTTAGAAGCCACGATTTAAAAATTCCATTTAGAACACTTAATGGAATATTCCCTGCTTTTTTTCTTCTCCAGAAAGGTTTTTTGAAAAATAACCCATGCTATTCATTAAAACGTTTATTTGAGTACCACATTTTGGAGAATTTTCAAGAGCTTTGAAAAAATGTGTTTCATATTCTTTAATTAGATCAGTTAAATTATATTGATTTCTATTTGCAATTATTCTTCCCAGAGTTCTCATTTCTTTTTCACTATATGCTTTAAGCAATAGTTTATTTTCTGAGTGGAACCTTAAAACTTCCTTTTTTGATTTTAATTTCTTAATTTTTCTGAATTTAGCTAATGTAAAAATTTTTGTGAGAAAGTTGCTTTTTATGTTTGGATTTCTAAGTCTACCCTCATCTTCTATGGCTAGATGAGAATATTTTTCTAGAACAGCTTTTCCAAAAAAACCTGGACCTTTCGCTATTATAGCATCGCCAGGGTTTGGTCCAGAGTAAATTTTAGCATCTTTAAATGCACTGCTGGGAGATCTTCCCTTTAAAATAAAACCATCTACTTCAGGTAAATTGTCCAAAAACGATGTTGCAAATTTATTCATTTTTTCAGTGAAGTCTATTCCAGTTTTTGGTTGGATAAGTTTTATTTCATTATCTTTCTTAATTATACGTAATGCTTCTCTGGGTGTTCCTAAACCTATCTCGATTTCAGGACAAACAGGTATTACTTTTATGTGTGGAATTAATTTCTTAACAAAATCATTAGAAATCATTTCTCCATTATATCTCACTGGATCAATCTCAATACATCTACTAATAACAACTGTTGGGGTAACAAAATTTGGCATGTTGTTCAAAATAAAATAATCAGATTAAATATAATAAACACTCGCTTAAATCTATAAATAAAACAAGTACATAAAAGCCAAAAAGGTCTTCTAATGAAACTAACATTTCTGAATTTAGTCAAGTGACGAATTATGATTCATGAAAGTAGAATACAACCGTTAAATGATCTGGCCATTAACAATAATGATTTTGTTCTTTATTGGATGCAGGCATCTCAAAGAGCAGAATATAATCCTGCGCTTGAGTATTCTATACAGAAAGCTAATGAATTGAATAAATCTTTACTTGTTTTCTTTGGAATTACGAGTTCTTATCCAGAGGCCAATGAAAGGCATTATTACTTTATGCTTGAAGGACTCAAAGAGGTTAAAACAGCTCTCAAAGATAAAAGAATAAGACTGGTTATCCAAAAAATTTCGCCAGAAGTTGGAGCTGTTGAATTAGGTAAATTTGCTTCATTGATTGTGGTTGATAAAGGATACACTAAAATCGAAAGAATGTGGACAAAATATGTTGCTGAAAACGTAAGATGTCCTTTTATTCAGGTTGAAAGTAATGTAATTGTTCCTGTAAAGGTAGCATCAACAAAAGAAGAATATTCTGCTGCAACGTTTCGACCTAAAATAAAAAAAGTTATGAATCGTTTTTTTGTTCCACTGAAGCAAAATATTTTAGAAAAGGATTCATTTCGATTGGATTTTCCTTCGTTCGATATAACAAATGTGAAAAAAGCAATTGAACAACTTGAAATCGATAAAAGTATCAATAAAGTCAAAAATTTTGTGGGAGGATTTTCTGAAGCTAAAAAACATCTACAGAAATTCATTGAATCCAAATTGGATCGTTATTCAGAAGAAAGAAACGATCCGACAAAGAACTGTGTTTCAAACATGAGCCCCTACCTTCATTTTGGACAGATTTCTCCATTATATATTGCATTAAAAATACTTGAATCGAATAGTCCAGGTGTAGATTCATATCTTGAAGAATTAATAATAAGACGAGAATTAGCGATAAACTTTGTTTTCTACAACACGTATTATGATGCTTTTGAGAGTCTTAATGATTGGCAAAAAAAGACTTTAAATGAACATCGAATCGACAAAAGAGAATATAATTATACGATAAAAGAATTTGAAAATGCTCAAACTCACGATGTGTTTTGGAATGCTGCTCAAAAGGAGATGGTTATAACCGGAAAAATGCATGGCTACATGAGAATGTATTGGGGAAAGAAAATTATTGAATGGACGAAGTCTCCGGAAGAGGCTTACAAGCTGGCTCTTTATCTCAATAACAAATATGAATTGGATGGGAGGGATCCAAATGGGTATGCCGGAGTTGCTTGGTGTTTTGGTAAACGTGATCGACCATGGAAAGAAAGAGAAATTTTTGGAAAAATCCGATATATGAATGCAAAAGGGTTAAAACGAAAATTTGATATTGACAAATATGTCCAGATGGTTCAAAATCTTTAATTTTTTTATCTTATTTTCTTAGATTCAATAATTCTTGTTTTACTTCTTCAACATGACCTTTGACTCGAACTTTTTTCCATTCTTTTTCAATGTTCCCTTCTGGATTGATAATAAATGTGCTTCTAATTACTCCCATGTATTCTCTACCATACATTTTCTTTAATTGCCAACCTCCATATTTTTCAATAATTTTATGTTCGGGATCGCTAAGGAGAATAAATTTTAGATTGTGTTTTTGAGCAAAATTTTGGTGACTTTTTATGGAATCTGGGCTTACTCCCAAAATCACAGCATCTAATTCTTGAAGAATTTGCAAATTGTTTGTAAAATCTATAGCTTCCAAAGTACAACTTTTTGAATTATCTTTGGGATAAAAATATAAAATAATCCATTTGTTTCTGAAATCTTTTAGACACGTCATTTCATTGTTTTGGTTAAGCAAACAAAAATCGGGCGCTTTTTTTATCATTTTTTTACCTCCAATTTGGATCATTTTTAACAATTTTCTATCGATTTTTCATTACATCAGTTTATTTAATTTTTGTTTATGATGATTTCTTTAATTATTTTATCTTATTTTTATTGAGGATTTTTCATTATTTTCTAAGACTTGCTTTGTTTTTAGGTTAATGTGTTTGATTTATTATTCCATATCCACCGGATATTGGATCTTGAAAAGGTGGCAGATTTGGTGGATAGAATGTGAAAACAATGAATAATATTGCCATGATTATCAATAAAGTAATTGAAATTAATTCTAAGTTTTTTGATAGTTTTTTATGTATTATTGTTAAGTAACTTAGAATCTGGCCAATTATTACAGCGATAAAAAAACTTGAGATATCTATTAAGAAGATGCTTTCTCCTGTGAAACTTGTATATAAATAAAAGATTATTGGAATTACTGTGATTATTGTTAAAGCGCTGATGGCTTTTCCTAGAAAGAAGTTGTTAGTTTGTTTTTTTATTAATCTATATTCTATTAATGTCAGCAATAGAATTGGCCAGAAACCCAATTTCAAGTGTTCCCATACGCTTTCATTTACAGCTGAAAATGCACCTACAATTGGGTTAAACCCAGAAATTTCAAATGTAAAATGTAAAAATCCTCCTAGAATAGAAACTAAAAGCATTCCCAGTATTTCATAGCGTAAAACCATGTTGTTTTGTTTTGAGGTCATAAAACCACTAACGTTTTTGTTATTTTAGTTTATATTTAAAAGTCTAATTTTCTAATAATTTTAGTTCTAAAATCTTATTATTTAGCCTTTCACAGGTCGTCATCATGTTCAATGTATGGTTCTTCACGCGCCAACAATTTTTTTAATTCTATTAAACGATTTTCTACAAGTTGACAAACCTTTGTCAGAAGTTCATCTTCTTCAATTGCTTCATCAATCTTTTTGATTTGATTAGCGAGCTGAGTGTCTCCTATTGTTG
>JARRMA010000173.1:0-8888 GCA_037386505.1 Candidatus Bathyarchaeota archaeon | reverse complement strand
GCACAAAATGTAGTAAACAGTCTTCCTGCTAATCCAACAACAGACCAAATCGCACAAGCTGTAGTAAACGCTATGCCAGAATATCCAGAACAACAAGAAATAACAATACCTGAATACACCACAATTGACATTGTCATCATCATATTAGTCGCAATTGCAATTGTTATCGGATTAGTTAGCTTACTTCGCAAAAAATAAATAAAACTACTTTCCCCTCTTTTTTTGGGAATCAAAAATAGAGTGAAAGACTCAGAAGAGTTAATTTCACTCTTCATTTTTTTAAATCATAAGCAAATAATTTAATGACTGTATTTAATGAAATTGTTCTTATAATTTGACAAAAATTGCTGAAATATTATTGCAACTTTCCAAATGTTTCTATATTATTATTTATTCAAATAACTTAAAGAAATGAATGTATAGGAATTTTTAATAAATTATTTATTAATGGGTTAATTTTGAACCTTTTATTTTTTTGGAAGGTATCTATTTTTTAGAAAACTTGAAATATTTTCAAAAAGTTTATGGTTACATGAAAACTTTTGGATTATGTTTTCTATTAGTATTTATTTCATTAATATCTTTTCCAATTGTATATTGTTTAACAGAAATTGATACTTCTGTTGAAGTTAAGTCAATCATTGACGGAGTTACTTTTGTGAGTACTGATAATGATTATTATAAATTGGCAGATGTTTGTCCTCGTTGTACAGATTGGGATAATTCAACTGGATTTTTATCATCAAAGGGTGTTCTATCTTCGATTATTTTGGGAAAAACAGTCTATTTGGATATTGATAGTCGATATGTAACAGATGAATTCGGAACTGGAGATAATATTGTTTGTGTGGCATTTGTTGATTATAATTCCACATATTTCTGAATGTAAACCATGCACTTGTTGAACATGGATTACTGCTAATCGATGATTCTGATAATGATTTTAGTCCAGAATCTTGGACTAGATATATTGAAAAGCAATCTGTTCCCGAATTTCAATCATGGGTTATTTTGTCAATAATTTTTTCGTCAACTATTATTTTTGCATTAATAAAAACAAGATTAAAATCTTAAAGAATTAATTCGAATTTTCTAAAATTATTAATCTTTTATTAAGAAAAGTATTCTTTTTTACGTTCAAGATACGATTATTATTTCTTTTTCGCTTGACGATGGTTTTAACGATCCTGATCCATCAAATTTTGCATATACTTCTATAGTGTTATCCCACCAATCCATTTTTTTGGCAATCCAGTCCACGCAAAAGTCCCCTAAAATATTTGTTTTACATTCAGCAATTGGTGTTTCCTTAATTAATCCTCCATCACTTTCGTAAATAATAATTCTTGCGTTATCGATTCCTTTTCCTGTTACATTACCATATAGTCTTCCATTAAATGTAATGATTGAACCTTTCCTAACTTTCTTTTTTGGTTGATCCAAAATTAGGATGGTTTCGCCAATAGTGAAATCTCTTATTTGATAATCATGATATTCTTCTATAGTTTCCTTTACATCCATTATACCATGTAAACAGTTATCCCTTGAATTACAACCTTCACCAATTGATATTATTCTATTGTTATTAGCTCTTATTCTAAATCTAAATTTTCCTAATTCATCTCTATGAATTTCAAAGCTAGGTTTGGCCATCTTAAGCCCTCATTTAAGAAGAACTAAAGGAATCAGAATTAATATCTCATTATAGCAAAGATAGAATATTTAGGAATATACAAACATTACATAGTACTTCAAAAAAACAGAATAAGATTTAGACAGACTTGTTATAATATGTAATTCCTGTTCACTGATTTATCATAAATTTGTAATCAAAAATTTCAAAAATTGTATACTGATTGAAAGAGAATTATAATAATTAAGATTTTGATTTTCTTTTTCGAGATTTATTTCGTAGAAAGACTGCTAATGAATGTGAACATCTTTTCCTTCGTAGAAATCCAAGACAATTACAGCTTATTTGTCCATCAAACTTTTGAATAACTATGTATGTTCCGTGATCTCCAATTACATTAAATTTTCCTTCACCTAAATGTTCAACTCTACCACTATTGATTAGTTTTTCAGCTTTCTTTAGTAATCGTTCAGACATTAAAATACCCATATTTTGATGTGCAATTAGAAAATATTATTCAATATACATTTAACGATACTTGTTTTTCCTCATTTATACTTTTATGATCTCTTTATAGAAAATAATTGCTAAGTATTAACATCTTCTTATTTTTGATTAGCCCAAAGAGATTAATCATACTTTTAATAATTGTATTATGGGGAATTTTATGGATAAACATAAAGAATTGAAAGAAGAATTCCCAAGCATTATGGATCGAGCATACACTGAATACAAAAAACATCGAAAAGTAGAAGATATAATGACCACTGAAATTGTCTCAACACGAATTGATGCTAAAATGGATGAAGTTGCAAAGATTATGGGTGAAAAACATATTGGAAGTCTAATAGTAGAAAACTATGATACACCAGTAGGAATAGTTACAGAAAGAGATCTTTTAAGTAAAATTTTAGCATTGGAAAAAAATCCTAAAGATATTGAAGTTAAAGAGATTATGTCATATCCCTTAATTAAAATCTGTTCAAATGCTGAAATAAAAGAAGCAGCTCAAGTCATGATTAATAAAAAAGGTAGACTCACAGTTTATAGATGCGGGAATTTGGTGGGAATAATTACTGCATCAGATCTAATTAGAAGTCTACCCGATGTTCCAGAAACACGATTTACTGTTGATAAATATATGACACAAGAAGTAACTACAGCTGACGAAAAAACCAGCATATCAGAAATTTCAAAAATTATGGGTAACGAAAGAATTGGTAGTGTCATTATTACTAGAAAAGATAAACCACTACAATTGAGTATTTTTACAGAAAGGGATCTTCTGACAACTTTTCTTGCAAAAGAGAAATCTCTTATTACTGATGTAGGTGAAGCGTCATCTTCACCTTTAATAATGGCTCGCTCAGGAACAACAATACATAAAACTGCTTCCATTATGTCCTCAAACCATATTAGACGATTACCTATTAGTAAAAATGGTAAACTAATAGGAATAATTACAGCAAGGGATCTAGTTGAAGCATACGCACAATAATTACTGTTAACAATAATAATTATTGTGGATGCGTGCATTTTTATTTCCTCTATGAGTTCACAAACTAATTTTGTGCGCTTCCACTATACCGTTATTCTTAAAACGCATTTTAAATTATTTATAAAATATCTAATCATATTGTATAGAAGCTATTTCCATATAGTATTTTATTCTTAAAGAATTCTAAGAAATTTTTATTGGTGATTCAAGAATGGGAATAATTAATCAAGTTATAACAATTCTTGAAAATGGAAATTGGTTCACGTTTGAAGAATTGACTAATAATTACTATTTTACATCTCCCTCACAAATAATAGCTGTTCTAGATTTTTTAATCGAGTATGATCTTCTTGAAAAAAATTATAATACTGGAAAATTCCGTTTAGTTCCCAAATTTGTTTCTTTAATGAAATTAAAATAAATTCTTTTTTTAATTAATAATATTTATACTTTAAAAATAATTATGGGATGAGCACACAAAAAATTAGACACAATCCTGCTGGCCCACCATAAGGATTAGTGTCTAAATCAGGTGGGAAGTGAGCTCATCCCACATGAAATGAGATAATAGTTAACATAAATATTTTAAGAAACTCTACTCTGTATCAGAACTATCTAAAAATCTTTTAAAGAATTAATAATTAAATTATTTTTTAAGTTTAGAAGTTAAAACAATTGTTATAATCGATAGAATAATGAAAATTATGAGTGGATTAGTTGCTTCAAATTCTGGAATTGTTTCAGCGGTAGACCAGTTACTATACCCATGAACATTGCAATGAGCGCGAACTCTTACCGTGGGTTCAGAATTTAGTTCACCCATATTATATTGTACTATAAAAGTATCTGTTGTTTGTGGATTGAGATTCAAATTGTTGACTACTCCATCAATTTCAACTTGAACAGTATTGATAAAATGACTATTAGTTGCACCTAAATGACTAACTGTAATGTTCAAGATAGTATTGGTTCCATTAACCCAAGGTTCAACATTTAAAATGCTGGGAACGTTAGCGTAAACTGGATTTAATAAATTATTTAATGGAATCAAATAACTTATTAATATAAGAATATAAACTAGACCTCTAAATGTAGATGTTTTAAGGAATTTTATTTTTTTCAAAAAATAATTTCTCCAGTTTCATCTAATTCATTTTTGTGTCAATTAATTTTTGGTTCATAACCTCTTATAAGGTCTCTTAATTACTATAATAAGTAAACATTTTCAATAATTTTTATATCATCTTTGGTATTATCAGTCAAAAATTTAATGAAAAAATTATTAAATCCATCTTTGATTCATGAAAAATTAAGTTATATCTAAAATCCTATTTTTTGAATCTGAATGTTTTGTTAGTATCGGAAATCGGAATATGCCTTAAATTCTTTTCAGAGCGAAATAATTTGTGGATGTGTGCATTTTTATTTCCTCTAGCAATTAATCGCTAAAATTTGTACACATTCACAATGAATTAATTTTATTAAAGTTCATAAAATAATTTAGTGAAATATATCGGATCCTGTTTTAACTTAATCCAAAACTTGAAATCCTGTAAGGAGAATTTTATTTGTACAAGTATTGCAATTTATAAGTAAACTTTCTAATTTATTATTATTGACTTTTGCTTCTAGAACAGAATATACATTTTCTGTTTCATCGTCTGGTGAAATTTTAACTCCACAACAAGGGCATAAAAATTCACCCGATCCTTCAAGTTTACATAAGTCAATTGTGTACCATAGAACTTGCTTCATTCTAGATTCTCTCCTGTGTTAAGTATTCATCGATGTAATACTCTACAAACGAGTTGATACTTAATACCATGCCTTAGAACATAATGTTCTAATTTCTAGACATTATGTTGTTTGTGATATCCAGAAGGAGCTTTATTAGTTTTGATTAGTTAACTTCTGAATGATCTTTTTGCCTTCATCTGTAAGTGAGTATTCCCGATACCCACTTAAATCTGAATAACCCATTTCTCCAATTATTAATTCAGCTTTTTCTAATAGGTCAAAATCCTTTTTAACTTCCCAATTCGTATCCAAGTAATAGCTGTTGAATTCTCTCTAAATTATTTTTAATGTCAATTAACTTATTTTCACATTCTTTTTCAATTGTATCTACTAAAAGGGATTTTAATTCGATTGACAATCTTTATCAAAAATTAAATTGTTCCTGTAAGAATATAAATTTAATCTAAAATCAACAATTTTTGTTAATCAGAAATAACTAAAAAAATTGATTTTATTTTAATCGTTATTTTTTAGGGATAATGGGTCGTTTTTGTAATCTATTTAATGTATATATGTAATATATCTGTTGAGATTAAATATGGAACAGATAACTGCTTTAACTTTTGATTTCGGTGGAACCCTTGCCTACGGTGAGTTAGATAAAGAAAATTATTGGAATGCTTTGATTAAATTTTTTCGTAGTATTGGATATTCTGGTGATGTAGCTAAAATTAACAAGGCTCGTCTTGATATGCTTGAAAGATTAAGGAAAGCTCAGCTAAAAAATATGGAAATTCGATTTGAGATGCTTTGTAGTGGTTTGATGTTTGATCTTGAATTGCATCCCACAAATGAGAGGTTAAAGTATATTGAAAGGCTTTATAAACAGTTTTTTAGAATTGATTTTATTCCCGGTATTAAAGAAATGTTGGATTATTTGAGTAAAAAATACAAATTATCTATTATATCTAATGCTATTAGTTATGTCTCACGTTATGCTTTAAAAAATTTGGATCTTGAAAAATATTTTGATTATATAATATTATCTTGTGATTTGGGTATAAGGAAACCTGACCCTGAAATCTTCAATTTTGTTTTATACAATTGGGGAATAGAGGGTCATGAGGTAATTCATGTTGGTGACTCCCTAGAAAATGATATACAAGGTGGCAAAAATGCTGGGATGCAAACAGTTTGGATTAAAGGCAAAGAAGAAATTATGGATATTCATCCAGATTTTATTATCGATAAAGTTACAGAATTGCCTAGATTCTTTTGATTTATTACATGAAATTAAAAAGGATATCTTTAAAGCTGATAACAGCGTTATAAAAATTTGTTTGAGGGAAGTTCCACGTTTAGGTAACTGCGTGGTGGATTACATTTTTCCATCCTAAACTTCCCCCAGCTTTACCACAATGAGTAATTATCTAATTTATTATTTATAATTGTTTATTAACAACTAAACCTCAAAAAAGATTTTCAATTAATAGTTCTTTTGGTAAATCCAATTTTTTACATTGTTTGTTATTCTTTCTCAGAATTTTTGGTTTTAGTTAAGTTGTTACTTTTGTTCCGATGACTTTCAAAAACTATGTATTGAATTTATAACTTTTTTAGTAATATTAAACAAAAATGAATTAATTTAGAAAAATTACTAATGAATTAGAGGTTCGTTGAATGGGATTAAGATGGGATTCTGTTCTTAAACTCGGTGCCTTTGGAGTTATTATAATTATTATTTTACAAATCACATTCTTTTTTATTCTTCAGAATATTGGTTATGCCTCTTATTTGTTGAATATTTCATTAATTATTTTCATTTTTATTTTTATTGTACTTCTTATTGCGGGTAGATTCGTAACCAAAAAATTATCTTATTTTTCAAGGGTTACTTACTATGTCAATTTATCCATTTGGTTTTTGAAATTTAATCATAGATATTATATTATGAGCTATAATTAATCGCGAGTAACTGTCAAATAGATAGTTTTTGATAGTTCTGGGAGAATTTGTTGATCTAGTTTAACCTCTAGATATATTTGATACTTTGAACTGGCAGTATTTTCGTTTAGTGTTCCAGTAACTGTGAATTCTCTGTTTTGACTGCGTTCAAAATCCCCGATCGTAAATTCATAAGGAGTATTGTCAAAAATCTCTTCAGTGCCGATATATATTTTGAGTCTGGAATTAGTGTTAAAAATAAACTCTATATCATGAAAAGTCTCATTTGTATTAGTAATCGAAAAAGTAAGTGTAGCTAATTCATTTTCCTTAACAGTTGTAGGATTCAAAGAATATGTTATTTGAATGGGAAGATTATTTTCTGGTTCAAAAGAAATAGATCCAGCATATATAATAACTGAAATAACAACTATTACAATAAGTACTAGTATCCATGATACAGCTGAATTTTGTTTCTTCATTTTGATTTAATTTCTTTTAAAAACTACTTAAACTTTTACTAGGCGATTGAATTTTATATTCCAATATACACTTGAATTAAAAAAATTGTTACTCACAATAAAATAAGCTTTTTTAAATTATTATTTAATTGCTTTAAGGTTAATTGGTGATATGACAAAGCGAAAAGTAATCATCCAATTTATGAAAAAAGTTTTCAATAACATTTTTTATAATAAAAGATGTGTACGCATATTTGTTAATATGATTTAAGAAATGGTGTAACATTATTTGAAATGTCACATCTACATTTTTAGACATGGTGAAACAAATTATAATAGAAGTAAAAGATTCACTGGAAAAATAAATTCAAGATTAACGCCCAAAGGAATAAGACAATCTTATTTAATAGCTAAAAAACTTAGAAAAAAACAATTCGAAATAGCATTTCAAACAAGTCTTTCGCGTTCTTCACTTAGTTTAAAAATAGTTTTAAAAAATCATCCTGAATGTCAAAGAATAATTACTGATGATAGGATGATTGAAAGGTCCTATGGTGATCTTGAAAGGAAGTATCACAAAAGCATTATCAAAAAATTTGGAATGAAACAATTTCAAATTTGGCACAGATTTTATGATATACCTCCTCCTGGAGGTGAATCATTTAAAATGGTTGGAAAAAGAGTTTTATCTTTCATAGAAGATTTGCATATATTAATTAAAAAGGAAAAATCTAATGTAATAATTTCTGCTCATAACAATTCGATGAAACTATTCAGAGGGTATTTTGAAAATTTAACTACAAAACAGATGATTAAGTTAGAAAATCCACATACAACTTATTTCGATTATATAGTAGATTGCTGATTTATTGCAAACACACAATACTATTATTTTGATTTAATATCAGAAAAAAATAACCAAATTAGAAGTAGTAGTGCCTTTAATTTGGCGGACAACTACTTCTAGCCTAAATTTGGTTTACTTTTAAAAATATAGTTATTATCTTTTAATTTTTTTACATGTATTTTCTTTTTTTCCTTTTTTTAGAATAATAACAATTCCAACAACTATTATAGCTGCCACAAGAATTGCTAAAAGTAATAATTGAGTTCCATTTAAACCTGATATTGTAATTTCATAAGTTATTACTACGTTTTTTGTGCTTAATATTGAAAAGCTGTTGTTGAAATGTAAGTTATATTTTCCATTCTCGTTTGCAGCAAAATCAAAATGTGTTTCTTGTGAAACTCTTTCAGCATCTAAAACTATATTTCCCGAGGGATCGGTAATCCAAAAATCGATGTCATTTCCATTACCCCCAGTAACTGATATGGTGCCTTCAACATTCATTCCTGCATGCAAACTTAGAGTAAATATATTCTCATTGCCTGCATCTACATTGAATGTTTCCACTTCAGCAGCGAAATTTATTGAAACTAAATAACTTAATAATAATATGACTGTGGTAAAAACAATCGTTTTTTGCAATCTTTTCATCAAGATATAATGTATATCTACATTTGATTCATAATTTTTTTGTAGAGGTTAATGTATCTGTGCTTATGTGAAACGATTGATTAACGGGTATTCCAATTGTTTTTGTTTCACTTTTTT
>JARRMA010000172.1:0-8575 GCA_037386505.1 Candidatus Bathyarchaeota archaeon | reverse complement strand
ATTTATAAATTATTTCTCAAAATTTGAATCATGGAGATATGCCGACATCGGCAAACAGTGTTATGTAAACACAGAAATTTGGCGATTTGACAATATAGGAGGAAAAAGAAAATATCAAAATGTCCATTTTGTAACGGAACACCAATTTCTCCGGATGGACCTAAAGGAGAAAAAGTTTGTACAACATGTGGTTTGGTATTAGATCAGACTCAGAGTTTTCCATCTTTTGTTCAATGGAATCCAGAATGGCATTCAAACTGGAAAGCTGAAGACCCAGAACCCCTAAAAGAATGGTTAACAACTTTAAGAATAGTTTCTTGTCAATTAAGAATTCCAAGATTTCCCTTTCAAGAAGAAGTGGCAATAAAAATAAGAAAAGAAAAAAATCTTTTTTTGAAATCTCAACGTTTTGCTAAGAAAAAAAGGATAACAATAGTTGCTTTGCTTCATTTAATTTTAAAAGAGTATAACAGAAACCGTCCCATCAAACAAATGTGCGCAGAATTAAATTTAGATAATAAAATTGTTTTAAAACAGGTCTGGATCATAAAAAAGATTAACACCAAAAAGAAATTGATTAAGACTCAAAGAAAAAAATCTAAAGATTATCTATTTGAATATGGACATCAAGTCACTCATAAAAAGGAAACAATCGTTCTTGCTAAAAGAATTTTGAATATTCTTCAAAAAAGAGGGGGAAATCCAATTTCGATGGCTGCAGGAGCGCTATATTATTCATCTAAGGTTACAAAAAACAGGATTTCTAAAAGTCATATAGGAAAAGTTTTCCATATTTCTCCCCGAACGGTGGACACTAATGAACGCAAAATAAGAAATTATATATCGTCCTCAAAAGTTCAGAATACAATTATTTCTTGTCGATTCCAGTCTCTGCTCACCCAAACCGAGATTTAGCCTAAATATTTTTTTAAGTAAAATGAAGGTGGATTTTGGGTTCATAATCCATATAATAGATAACAATTCTAAGACAATACTAAAAGGTGATAGGTAGGTTGCATAAATCGAAGCTCCAAATATCAATTGAAATTCTTTGTTGTTTATCGTCCAAAGGTCCTTTGAAATGGAAACAGATCAGTGACGAAATCGAATTAAGCAAATCAATTCTGATGGAGCATCTGGGTTTTCTTTACGAAAGAGGTTTAATAGGAGAGAATTTGGGGGAAGAAAAAACATATTATGTAACAGATAGTGTTTGAGTCTAATCAAAGTCATGGGACCAATGGTTAGAGAAGCCCAAAGACTTGAAATTCAAAATTTGGAAAGAATTTCCAGTGCAATCGCTGGGACAAAATTTAAGGTCAAGAAAGTTGAAGAAAAGAAACCCCGATGGAAGCGTCTTCAAGATTTCATAAAAATTGATCTCATAAAATCAGATGAGTAAAAATTATAGAACTTTCTTAAAGATATCGAATAGACTAGATTATTTGTTAGCTTTTTTTATAACTTCATTAGCGAGCTTTTTGCCAAGTGCTTTGGCTCGAGTTTCATCTATTTCCCAGGGGTTTGAACGTCCTTTGGCTGTTTCCATAACCATTCCAGGTTTAATGAATGTTGGATTAAAAACGCCAATTATTCTATCTATATTTTCTAATGTTATTACTTGACCACCCGTTCCTGTAGTAAATACTGCCATTGGTTTTCCTATCATTTCATGACGAAATACGTAAAGTCTGGTTAAAAGTGATAATATCTTTCCAGACATTATGCTAAAGTGTGATGGAGATCCAATAGCGTAACCGTCAGCTTCAATTACTTCTTGATTAGTTACTTCTTCAGTTCTTTTCAAATCAACAATGATATCAGGTGCCTGCTTAATTCCTTCAGAAATAGCTTTAGCAAGTTTTTCCGTATTACCAGTAATAGTATCATAAATTATCAAAACTTTTGGCGACATAAAATTAACACTCCAATCAATAATTCACATTTCAGCAATATAAAACAGTAACGATATTCTATAGTATAAGAAGGCCATTTAGATTAGTTTCTACTTTTTAAAGAATAAATAGAATTTAAAAAATGTAATATCAATTTTTTATTTCAATTTATTCTTTTGTTGGCTTTATTATTACTGCAGTACCATAAGCAGAAAATATTGTCGCTGTTCCATTTAGTATGTCACTTGTTTCAAAATCTGTTCTTACAACTGCGTTTGCACCTATGTTTTTGGCATTGTCAATTAATCTTTGCATCGATTCTTTTCGAGCCTTTTCCGCTTCAGAACTATAGGATGTCACTTCTCCACCAAACATACCTTCTATTCCAGCCATAATTTTTCCTCCAACACCTCTAGTTCTAACAGTCATCCCATGAACAGTTCCTAAAGCTCTAACAATCTCATATCCAGGAATGGCAGAAGTTGTAACTACCATCAAATCAATATTATCGGAAGAAGCATCCAAGGGAGCCCCACAATTTGGACAATACTGAGCATTAGAAGGTAATATACTTCCACATTTTTTACATTTATTTTCAGACATAATATATTTCATTACAATAATGTTGAAGCCGAAAACGCTGGAGGCGAAAGTTCTAAAGTAAAGATTAGATGGCTTATAAATAAAGAAATTGGAGCTAAAAACTTCGCTATGAGATTGTTTGAAATAGAACAAGGCGGTTACACTCCTTTTCATATTCATAATTGGGAACATGAAGTTTTCATTTTAGAGGGAGAAGGAATATTAATCGCTGAAGATGAAGGAAGATTGTTTCGAGCAGGTGATGTAATTTTCATTTCTCCTAATGAAAAACATCAGTTTAGAAATACTGGGAAAAGTTTAATAAAGATTCTATGTATGATTCCTTATGCAAAGGAAGAATCAGAAAACGTTAATTCATGTCAATGTAAATAAAGTTAAAGGTTTAAAGAATTCTGTCTCTGATTAGTTCTGCAACAAAATGAGTGAATAATATCAAATCTCTTACTCCACTTTAGATATTGTTTCTATCTTTTTTCATAATAGTCATCATAAGGTAAATCAAACTTGTATAAATTAATGTTAAATTTAATCTTTTGACTTGATTAATGATGAACAGTACTGTTTAATATTTAAAACTGATAATAGATTTAGAAAGTAATATAATTATTTGATGCGGGGGATGAATATGGTAAACAATTCCTTTGACGTAGATAAATCTGTAATCGATCTAGTCATGAATGACGATTTTTCAAAAAAGAAAAGCTTAGCTAAAAAAATCCTTGACGTTGCGGACAGAGAGGGAATTTATCCAGCCAGTATTTATGAATTTTATATGGCTCGTGGTAGAGACGAATTTAGTGGTTTTACTGTACCAGCTATTAATATTAGAAGTCTTACTTACGATCTAGCTCGTGCAATCTTTAGGGTTGCACAAAAAAATAATTCTGGGGTTTTTGTTTTTGAGATTGCAAGATCTGAGATTGGTTATACAGATCAAGCACCAATCGAATATTCCAGTATGGTTTTGGCAGCAGCCATAAAAGAAGGTTATACCGGTCCAGTGTTTATTCAGGGAGATCATTTTCAGGTCAAGGTTGATAAGTTCAAAGAAAATCCAAACAAAGAAATTGATAACTTAAAGAATTTAATTAGTGATGCAATTTCATCAGGTTTTTACAATATAGATATTGACTCTTCGACACTTGTTGACATTACCGAATCTAATCTAAAAGAACAACAACGTCTAAATTATGAAGTTTGTTCAAAGCTAACTAAATTTATTCGAAGTATTGAACCAGAAGGAGTTACAATTTCTATTGGTGGAGAAATCGGTGAAATTGGCACTCAGAATTCGACTCCTGATGATTTACACGCATTTATGGCTGGTCTAAAAGAGAATCTTGACAAAAATTTAATAGGAATCAGTAAGATTTCGGTTCAAACTGGAACAACTCATGGTGGTCTTGTTCTTCCAGATGGTTCAATAGCAAAGATTAATCTTGATTTTGATACCCTAAAAACACTTTCTGAAATAGCCCGCAAAGAATATGGAATGGCTGGGGCTGTTCAACATGGTGCATCAACTTTACCTCCTGAAGCTTTTCACAAATTTGTTGAATGCGAAACAGCCGAGGTTCATTTAGCTACACAATTCCAGAATATGATTTATGAATCAGAACATTTTCCAGCTAATCTTAAAAAGAGAATCTATGAATGGATAAAAGGTAATCTTTCAAATGAACGAAAAGAGGGACAAACTGAGGAACAATTTATTTACAAAACAAGAAAAAAGGCTCTCGGACCGTTCAAAAAAGAAATTATTGGATTATCCCCACAAACGCGAGATTCAATTGCTGCCGAAATTGAAACAAAATTTGATTTCTTGTTCAATCAATTCAATTTAATAAATAAAAGAAATCTATTGAATAAATATTACAATCTTTAGAGAAATACATATTTTCTCAAGAATAATCAATCAATGTATGCTTAGTTTTTTATGATAATTATTATATCTTTGTAAAAATAATATTTTATTTGAGCGATTTTTCCTTGTTAACTATAGGTTTGATTGGAAAAACAAATACGGGTAAAACCACTTTTTTTAATGCAGCAACTCTTCTGAATGCAAAGATTTCAAACTTTCCGTTTACAACAAAGGAACCAAATATTGGAACTGCATACTGTTGTGATATATGTGTTTGCAAAGAATTAGGGTTAATTGATAATCCGCAAAATTCTACCTGCATAGAGGGTTGGCGTTATGTTCCAATTAGACTAATTGATGTTCCTGGATTGTTAAAAGACGCCTGGATGGGTAGAGGTCTAGGAAATCGTTTTCTTAGTGTTATTGGGCAAGCTGACGCTCTTATTCATGTTGTTGATGCATCGGGATCAATTGATAACAAGTTTCAGAGGCTTTAGAAAAGTCTGGATTAAAAGATATACCCTTTGTTGAGTGGAGTCTTGATCAGGTGATAAGGTTTGTAAGTTGTTTACTTCCAATAATTAAACCTACACTTATTTTAGCAAATAAGATGGATATACTTACTTCTGCAGATAATTTAGAAATATTAAATAAATACTATGGTCGAGGATTTGTTGCAGCCTGTAGTGCAGAAGCAGAACTTGCACTAAGAAGAGCTGAAAAAAAGGGGTTGCTAGAATATACTCCTGGTCAAGAACTATTTAGAATAAAAGAAAATGCAAATTTAACGACAGAGCAACAAGGAGCATTAAATTATATTGAACGAAGGGTTATGGCGAAATGGATTAGAACAGGTATTCAGCAAGCTCTCAATATTGTTGTTTTTAAGCTCTTAAGAAATAATATGATTTTTCCAGTTAGTGATGAAATAAGATACATGGATCATCATGGAAATGTGTTACCAGATGTATATTTGTTGCCCGATGGTTCCACACCGGTTGATCTCGCACAAAATATTCATACACGATTAGCAAATGATTATGTTATTTCAGTTGACGCTAAAACAGGAATTTGGTTACCTAAGAATTATAACTTACGCCATAAAGATATAGTTAAAATTGTGACCCGTTCAAAATCACGGCAAACGAGATGGAAAGAACGTACGAGACATTAACAATCTTGGTTAAATTACAATCTTTTTAACCGATTTTGAAATAAATTTATATTTAAAGAAAAGAGAAAACATTAAATTATTAATCGTAGGGAACAAAAAATGAAACTTAATCGTTTGGTTTTTGTCATAATTTGTTTTAGCATTATTACTACATTATTAATTGGTCCAACTAATGCCCTCGAAGAAAATGAAGCAACTGCAAGTGTATTTTGGTTAACTGAACCTATTAATCAAGGTAGCATAGAAACTGTTACAATTTTCTTTGTAAACAATTCTCCGCAAGAACTTCAAATCTATTTAGTGGGTCTTCATTTTGATTGGATGGAAACTGATCAATTCGTAGGTAACAATCTGTCTGATAACCCAGTAGTAATTCCAAGTTATGATTCTTATACTTTTAATTCTATAGGTGTAGACATACCTGCAGATGCAAGTTTAGGTTCACATAGTTACTATATTGGTATTGATGGATTAGAAGATGGAGAAGACTTCTCGTGGAATTCTCAAACATTTGATTTGATAGTCCAAAGCTCATCAGAAATAACATATAACAATTTAGAAACTACTACCGCAAATAAAATTGATGAGGCTGTTGCCAAAAACTATCAAAGCTCTGAAGCCCAGTCATTATTAGGACAGGCACTAAATTCCTATTCTCAGGCAATTGCTTCGGCAAATAGTAATAATTTGGATTATGCAATCACATTATTGCAAAGTGCTTCTAATTATCTTGAACAGGCAGAACTAAAAGAACAAGAATACATAGAAAAAAGCGGATCTATTGATCCGTTAGTAATTTTAATTGGGATAGGAGTTATTGTAATTGTTGTTTTACTAATAATAATTTTTGTAAGACAAAAAAGAACCAAAACAGTTTCAAAAGAACAAAAAAGTAATGAAACGTCAAATTTTAATCTATAACATAGATACACCTTACATATACAGTGATAATTGGAATGAAAACTAAGAAATCATTCTTATTGGAAAATATTCATTTAGCAGTGATCAATTTTACTTAGAAATATTGACAGATATTTATTTACAAATTATTTTCTATTGTTTTTTCAGTTCTTATTTTTTCTCAGATTTGCTTATTTATGGGTAGTTTTATAATTTATTTTGTATTTTGAATAGTTTATGACGGAATATTCTTTACATTCCGAAGTCAAGGATATTTATTCTACTTCAGGTGATGAGCTTGAGGTTAAAGTAAACGATGGTTTTGTGATTGATGTTCTTAAAGAGGATATGTTGATCGAGATTCAGACTAAGAATTTCTCAGCTATTAAAAGTAAACTAGACAAATTAGTTATTAATAATAAAGTTAAGTTAGTATACCCGATTGCCAAACAAAAATGGATATTATATGTAACAAGTTTTGGTGAGGTTTTCAAAAGAAGAAAATCTCCTAAAAAGGGAAAAATATTGGATCTATTTTATGAGTTAGTTCATATTTCTGATTTATTTAAGAATAATAATTTTTCATTTGAAGTATTGTTTATTGAAGAAGAAGAGTTTAGGTGCAATGATGGTCAAGGAAGCTGGAGAAGAAAAGGAGTGAGTATCAAAGATAGAAAATTATTATCTGTTCTTGATAAGATAGTTTTTGAGAATAAACAAGATTTTCTTAGATTTTTGCCTTTTAAAATAAATCAAGTTTTTACCAATAAATTATTGGCCAAAAAATTGAATGTTTCAGTTAATCTAGCTCAGAAGATCACTTATTGTCTTCGAAAAATGGGTACAATATCAATTATTGGAAAAAAACGGAAAGCCTATCTTTTTAAAATACAAAATTATTGATGGATAAAAGCAGATTCTTAGGACAAAATTAAATTTTTTTCTCTATTTGATTTTTCTAAAAATAGTTTAGAATCTGATTTATTGTTTTTGGGCTAAGATAGTGTTCCAAGGTGATTTCTTTTTTGAAAAGACATTAACATTAGTGAACCCAATTGATTGAAGCATTGATTTGATTTCTGACAACGACACAAGATTTACATTAGTATCAGCGATTATTTCAGCATTTTCTACTTCGTATATTCCATCTTTTATCATTTCATTTATTAACAGTAATTTTCCTTTTTGTTTTAGAACTCGTTTTATTTCATTGAAAGCTTTTAGTAAATTGGACCAAAAATAGTATGTTTCTACTCCAGTTACCAAATCAAAAAAACCATCTGGGAAATTTAGATTCTCGACTGAACTTTCTATTATTAATACCCTGTTCTCAGCAATTAGTTCATTATTTACTTCTTTAGAATATTCAACCATGTCAGATGAATAATCAATACCATACACTTTACCCTTAAATGCTAGACTTGCAAGTTTGCTTATTGTTTTACCTCCCCCGCAACCTACATCTAGAATTTTAAATTGAGGCTTGATCTCTACTTTTTTTAGACCCCAATCTGTAAGTGCGCTGTGTCCACGATTCATTGATTCTGCAACAATCCTTCCCTTGAGTCCTTTTGGGCATTTGAATTGTTTCAAAAATGATTTGTCTTTCTTCTTGGATTGCATTTCAAAATAAAGAGGATAAAGGTTCTAATAAAAGCATTAGAAAATAAATCTATCAGATTATTTTCTGTAAATCATTTGTGAAGCGTTCAAATACCATTACACCTTTATTCCAAAACTCTGGTTCTGTGACCTTAAAGTCAAATATTTTGCCGATTTCTAACGGAGATATGCTGCTTCCTGCAGACAATGCTTTCTTTAGTTTAGGACAAAAAGTTTTGCCTTCTTCTTTATATTGTTCATATAGGGAATAAACAAACATTTGGGCATAAACGTAAGGATAATTATAGAATCTGTAATTCGGCATATAGTAATGTGGTTTCATTGCCCATTCCGCCTCCATTTCGGGTAACCAAATTACAGCGTCTTTGTAAATTCGGTTTCTTGCTTTCATCCAATGATTACAAATTGTTTTGTAATCTAGAAATTCGCCTTCCTGTATTGATCTATAAAGTGCTTGTTCAAACCATATTCTAGCTGTTACTTGGAAAGTTGTCATTCCTGCTTCGTCAAGTACCA
>JARRMA010000171.1:0-3762 GCA_037386505.1 Candidatus Bathyarchaeota archaeon | reverse complement strand
TTTTAATGCAGAAAGTTTAAGCATGTTACGAATGGGTAGTTTTGATCCCAAAATTTCATAGCCTGCATCTTTGGTGAATCTGATTTCGAGATAGGTGATTTTCCAGTTTTCAAGGTCGAAATATAGGTCTTCAATGTGTCCGATTTTTTCATCTTGAATAAAGACATCTTTATTTTTTAGATCACTAAATTTCAATGTATCATCGTCTCGCTTTTTTATAAAGTGAGGAGAATTGTTATTTTTGTGGTTTGAATTCTTGCATGCTTTTTAGTTCTTCAATGGACTTGTTTAGAACTATTACTTCCCCAACTACACTTATTGTTTGTAGGTTTGGAACCAATGCACGCAAATCCAAAGATTGCGCGCACTTTTTTGACTATTTTTTTGGATTTTTTAAGAAATTTTTTGGTTAACAAAGCCTATGAGATAGAAAAAGACATTGATTTTATTGGCAAGGGAAAAGTAGCTGTTGGTTACGGAAGTATAGTTAGTGGCTATGTCTATTCAGTACCTGTTGGCTTTGGCTAACTGAACCTGAAATCATGGCTAGCCTCATGCTAACTGAAACAGGGAGGGGCGTGTTTACCTCTCGGCACCGAACTTTGCTACCCTACGACCTAGAAGCACGCCCGGTCCTATTACCTTGCCACAACTTAGCAAACCTTTTGTGCGGTGAAACAGAAATGAAAGTCATTAGTGACGCTTGCTGGGTATGCAAAAATCTAGACAGAAATCAAAGTACGGGAGATATACCTGTATGTTCAATACTTGCTGTTAATGAAAAAATCGAAACTGAAGGAAAATGTCCAGACTTTGAAGATTTGGAGTCTTAATGTGCGTTCAAATAGGTCTCATATTCCCAGTTCAATGCGCGTGCATCGATAAGCACCATAATTGCTATCCCAAAAATATACTTCTAGATTGGTTTCAATATTTTTCTTAACTTTTTTAGACTCAAAGTGTTGGCTACATCCTTTTTTGTTAACCATCCTCTTCTAGCCATTGCAATGCATAAACGTATATGACTAAGATGGTCTACATAATGGGCATCTGTATTTATGACAAGCCTGCAGCCAGCATCAACAGCAGCTTTAGCTGTGACACCATTCAAATCCAATCTTTCAGGAGACGAATGCGCGCGCGCATTAATCATTTTTCGCGCATTGATAGCGTTAACAAACACTAATGTATTGAGAAATTATGGGTGGGATGAGAGGTGGAAACTGTAAATTCTGGACAGATTGGAGCTTTAAAGGAGAGAGAAAGATCTCATCCCACCAAAAAAGCACTACAAATATTTCTGATAAAAGATTTCAGAAAACAGAATATTAATTACAAATATTACGATTGTGAGCACGTTTTATTGAATCTAAAATAAAAAATGGATGATGAATGGTTTATTTTACTACAACTATTTTATAGTCACCATTCATGAAGTAATTTTCTGCTCCATCGTTTAGTATTCTCTTGTAGAAAATTAACACGCTTTGTTCATCAAATACGGCATATGCTGTTGGCTGTTCTCCGAGTCCTTCACCTGCATTTCTCCACATGTCTTCAGGAGTTGTGGCTGTGTTGTTATTTGGTTTGACATAGACGTTTATGAGTGGCATGTCTGAAAAAGTCAGTTCTTCAACTGTGATATTTTTCCAGTGGAGTTCATCGCCTGATTCAGTTACATCTATGATATCTCCGTCTTCTGTTACATTGAAAGAGCCTTCAATTACGGTTCTCACTATTGTTTCATTTTCTGCTTGCAGGTCATCTAATTGTGTTTGCAAATCATCAATTTGGGATTCTAGCTCAGTAAGATGTGTTTGTGAATTATCAATTTGTGTCTGTAGATCAGTAAGCTGTGGCTGTAGTCCGCTTACATCATTTTGAAGTCCAAATATTGTATCCCACAATTCCAAAAATGGTTGTCCATTTGATTGTTGAGATTTTTGAGCCAAAACAGTAGTCCCTAATATCATAGACAAAATTGCAACAACAGAAATTACTACCATCATTTTTTTCTTTTTAATTAAAATTCTATTTCACCACCTTTCCCAGAGATTGCACTCTAATTTTGGGTGTTCTCTAAGTTTTTCTCATGTTTTTAATAAGATTAATTCCAAGATTCAAAATAATCTGAATGTGTACATTGTTGAAATCCGATCTAGATCAAATCAAAAAATGCAATTCATATTTGAATACCTCTGGTATATGTGAGTTAAACACGCATTGATGAAACATTCAAAATGAGTTTTTATGTTGTTAAGATTTACTGCTTATTTTTCGTTCTATTTTCCACATAGTCCAACTGTGCCAAATCCAATTAGTAACTCGACGATGCCAAAAGAAAAAACGACTTTTGAATTTAAAGAATACAAAACCGAAAACACACAAACCAAAAATCAAGAGATATAACAACTTTTTTCCCAATATCCTTTCGTGTTCAATCATTATAAAACAGAATTCCGTGCCCAACAACATTCCCAAATTAGACACAGAAAAATATGTTACATTTTTAGTGTGTGTACGTGCGTGCGTGTGCGGATTTCACACGTGAGGGGAAGTAAGAGTAAGAAAGAGTGAAAAAATGAAAGTTAGCAAAAACAAAAGAGAAAAAATACATGAACAAGAACAAAAACATGAACGTTTTTGGGTTTGGGGGTTAAATTTTAGTTGCAAGATTTATGAAATACTCTGTGTATACTAGAATCTTTTTTATCTTCATGCAGCTTATGTTTTGTAGGATGTGACTGTTGAAAAGCGGATTTTTTTACTTGCTTTGCTTTCTGATATTTGTTTTTTCAGTTCAAGTATTTGTTACGTATGGACAATCTGAAGATAATAATTTAACGCCCATAGAATTGTTGGGAAAAAATCTTTTTTTCGATACAAATTTGTCAACACCTGCAGGTCAATCATGTGCTGCATGTCATGATCCAGAAACAGGATTCTCAGGGGGTAATTCTGATATTAATGCTCATGGTTCAGTTTATGAAGGAGCTTTTGGGAACCGATTTGGGGATCGTCATCCGCCCACTGCTGCATATGCGGGTGAAAGCCCCATACTTTACTATAATGAAACAAGATTTCTATGGATAGGCGGTATGTTCTTTGATGGAAGGGCAACAGGTTGGACTCTTGGAGATCCTCTCGCTGAACAGGCAGAAGCACCGTTTCTAAATCTTCTTGAACAAAATAATCCAAGCTCTGAAGATATTGTCAAAAAAGTCATAGTTTCTGATTATGTTGATTTTTTTCAAGAAGTGTGGGGGAACGAATCCTTAAATGATTATGAAAGTGCATATGAAATGATTGCCAGATCAATAGCAGCTTATGAGAGATCAGATGAAGTTAATCCTTTTTCATCAAAGTATGATTCATATCTTGCAGGTAAGACTGAATTGACTGAATTAGAGACTCTGGGTCTTAACTTGTTTCAAGGTAAGGCAGGATGTGAAAAATGTCATACGAGTGAGTTAGATGCATCTGGTGGACCTCCGCTCTTCACAGATTTTTCGTATCATAATATTGGCATACCAAAGAATATTGAAAATCCATTTTATTCTATGCCAAAGCAATGGAATCCGGATGGTGAAGATTTTGTAGATTATGGTCTTGGAGGCTTTTTAAAAAATATTAGTTATCCTTCCGATGTTTATGAGCATCAATTAGGAGCACATAAGGTTCCGACACTTAGAAATGTAGATTTACGACCTAATTCGGAGTTTATAAAAGCGTATGGACATAATGGCTTTTTTAAGTCGCTTG
>JARRMA010000170.1:0-5039 GCA_037386505.1 Candidatus Bathyarchaeota archaeon | reverse complement strand
TCCAGCAACTGAAACGTGGGAAAATAGAACTTCAATGCTTACACCTAGAACCCAGTTAGAGGCAAATGTTGTTGATGGCAAAATCTATCTAATTGGCGGAAAAACTGGCGGTCAATATTCTACTGTGGCTTTAAACGAAGTTTATCATCCTACAACAGATACATGGACTACAAAAGAGCCAATACCATTTCCTGTTGCACAGTACTCTTCTGCAGTTGTTGATAATAAAATCTATGTGATAGGAGGTCAAGACGAATACGAATTACCCAATCCAAACTTGAATGTAACTCAAATATATGATACCCTAACAGATACTTGGACTTTTGGAGCTCCACTTCCCTATGTGGTATGGCAGGCAGATGCAGGGGCAACAACTGGACAAATGGCTCCTAAAAGAATCTATGTTATGGGTGGATTACCGAAAGGGAGCTTATTTGGTACTGATTTGAATCAGATTTATGACCCAGAAAATAATTCTTGGAGTTTAGGTCTTACTATGCCTATTGCTCGAGCTGGGTTGCATGTTGCAGTTGTTAACGATGTGCTATATGTTATGGGAGGAGTACCATACTTTAATGTTCAAGGAACATGGATTCCAGAAAACTATCAATACACACCAATCGGATACATCCCAGAGTTTCCTTCATCGACAATTCTTTTGTCGTTGATTTTAATTGTTATTTTATTTGGAGTAAATATCAGAAAGAAAATTCGAATGTAATAATTTAATCATAAAAAAAGATAATGAAGGAATTTTTGGGTTATGTTGGATTTTGTTGTTCTTCTTTGAAGCGAAGTTGGATTCCGCCAATTTTTGGGGCAAGAAAATTGTATAGAGCTGCATAAATAGCGCCCTGTATGAAGCCTCCAGCGAATCCTAATATGGGCATTGTTACTATTGCTCCAACGCTAAACAGAGCTCTAAACCAGCCAAAGTCAACTCCAGTAGATGGTATTGTAGAAGGTATAGTTCCGAAAACAAATGCAAAAATGATTCCCATTATTAATCCAATTACTGCAGATATTACACCAAACATTAACGCGAAAGGTACAATAGGTACATAACTTATTGTTTTTACTTCCAATTGATTCACCTCTAATTAATTAGAAAAATGCAAACTAGTTATAAGATTTTTCAACATACAACATCTAAATTGAGTAAATCTCTGTAGTAAATTTACCTGCGCATTGCAAAGTTAACATAAGAAAGCTAAATAATTATTTAACTAACCAAAGATTAATGATGGGTCAAAATTTCTTGACTTAAACTTGACCTCATCAAATGGGATTTAGTCAATTTTTGTTGACAAAAATGCCTTTATTTTCAAAAAACAATGTATATTTGGGGTCAATAGTGGGGGTTATAAAATCAACTGTAACGAGTTTATTAGTTTTTGCTCTAGTTTTGGTTTTATTTCCAAACTATGGAATAGTGAGAGCAGACCCTAAGACGATTATTGTTCCAGATGATTTTCTGATAATACAAGAAGCAGTAAATGCAGCAAATCCAGGAGACACAATATTCGTTAGAGCAGGAACTTACCAAGAAATAGTCATAATTAATAAAAACAATTTAGTGTTGACTGGAGAAAACAGACATACAACAATAATTGATGGTGGCGGAGGCACTAATCAAACTGTTCGAGTTGACAACGCAGACAATGTAGAGATAAAAGGATTTACGATACAAAACGGCTATGATGGAATCTATTTTTATGACTCTTCTTTTGGTGTTGTTTCTGGAAACATTATAACAAATTGTTCATTTCGCGGCATCATTTTATCATGTTCTTCTTTTGTTGCTGTTTCTGGAAACACATTAGAAAACAACCATGATGGGGTCGAACTCTACAGGTCATCTTTTGGCATTGTTTCTGGAAACACTATAACAAAAAGTCGATTCGGCATTGGCATGTCACAGTCTTTTAATAACACTTTTTCTGAAAACAGCATAACAAATAGTGAAGACGGTATCTACATCTGGAACTCTTCTTATATCACTGCATCCAGAAACACTATAACAAATAATACAGAAAACGGTATCAGCATTACTCATTCTTCTTATTGCAATTTCTCTGAAAACACGATAACAAACAGTTCAATCCGTGGTATTAGTCTTGGCAATTCTATGTATTGCAATGTTTCTGAAAACACGATTAAGTTCAGTGCAAACCAAGGCATTCACAGCTTTTTTTCGTCTAGTAACACAATTTCTGAAAACATATTAACAAGTAACTTTGTTTGTCTGGGTTTCTACATGTCTTCACGTACTATTGTTTTCGGAAACAGTATATCAAAAAGTAGAACTGGCATAACTGTAGTTCAAGCTGACAATATCGTCTTTTACCATAACGATATCATATCCAATTCTTTTCAAGTCAGCACAGGCAACTCAAGCAACATTTGGGACGATGGCTCAATTTCAGGTGGCAATTATTGGAGCGACTACACAGGCACTGAAACTGATAGAAATGGTATAGGAGACACTCCATACATTATTGACGAAAACAACCAAGATAACTATCCACTTTTGGAGCCATACACAGGAACACCTGTTGAGAAAAGAGAATGGTTTGTCGATGATGACGGTTCAGCAGACTTTTCAACAATACAAGAAGCAATTAATCACGCAATTACAGGAGATACAATTATTGTCAACACTGGAACTTATCATGAACACATTGTTGTAAACAAAACTGTATCCTTGTTAGGTAATGATAGACTTAACACAATTATTGATGGCAGCGGAAGCGGCGCTGCTGTTGCTGTAACATCTAACTCGGTTAATCTTTCAGGATTTACAATAAAAAATGCTGGTTTAAGTAGTGGTTCTTTTAATGGATTAATCATAAGCTCAAATAATAACACTATAAGCAATAACGTAATTACAGCAAATAGTTACCACGGATTATATCTGATAGAATCTAATTACAACTCCATAACAAATAACGAGATATTTTTGAACTACTGGTGCGGTATCGTTCTAAAAAATTCTGATTACAACACAATTAATGAAAATATTTTGACACAAAATCGGAAACAAAACAATGGGGCAGGTATCCTTCTGCTTGATAGTTCAGATTTCAACACTATTACTGGCAACATTGTTTCTAACCATGCTGGGGGAATAGGACTCGATGATGATTACCCGAATGGATCTCCTTGTTTTAGTAATCTTATATCACTTAATTACATTTTTGATAATGAGTTTGATGGAATTTTCATTTATAGTTCCTGTGAACAAAATCGAATAGAACAAAACAACTTGAGGAATAATGGAGGGGGCATTCATTTATTGAACTCTGATAAAAATATGATAGTTGAAAACACTATTTTAAACAGTTCATATGGTGGAATTGGTTTTGAGGATTCAGAACAAAACAGTTTCTACCATAATACTCTAATCGGTAACACACCACAGGTTTATTATTTTTCTCTAAACAATTCATGGGATAACGGTTATCCTTCTGGTGGGAACTACTGGAGTGATTACATCGGTGCAGATTCTGATGAAGACGGAATAGGTGACTCACCATACATCATTGATGATATCAATCAAGACAATTACCCGTTTATGAGTCCATATAATAAAACTATACAAAACTTGTACGTGCTCAAGTTGGATAGTATACCATCTGGAGTAACATTTGTTCTCAATTCTTCCTTATGCTCGGTGCCTTGGTCGGATATGTATGTAAATAATACTATTATCAGTTTGAAAATGCCTGACTTTTACGTTTATGAAGGCAAAAACTTCACATGGAGCAAATGGAACGACGAAAACACAAACACAACAAGAACACTAACAATAACCAAAAACATCACTTTAACAGGCATCTTTTTACTCGAAAATAAGTCGTCATCGATGTTAATTTTATCTCCAGAAAACAAAACATACTCAACAATAGATATTCCGTTAGAATTTATAATAAATGGAACCCTTACCGAGATAAGATACAGTTTAGATGGTCAAGCAAATACAACAGTCTCTAATAATACAACTTTGATTGGTCTCTCTAAAGGACCTCACAGCATCATCATGTATGGTGATGACTCGTCAAATAATACGATATCATCTCAGATTGTTTACTTTACAGTTAATGTTCCGTCTGTGGGTTTCTCTATTGTTTCGCCAAAGAACACAACATACAACACTTCAGATGTTAGGTTTGGTTTAGTGGTAAACGAGACATTTACCAGTGTGTCCTATAGTCTGGATGAACAATCTCAAGTTGACGCAGAAAACGCTACGATATTGTCTGGGCTTGATGATGGATTGCATGAGTTAACTGTTATTGCTAATTTCGGGGACAATAACGTTAGTGAATCTATCACCGTTTGGTTTGCTGTTGACACAGTTCCCCCAAATATTACAAACGTTACTCAGTTAGCTGTAGCCGATAATGGAACATTAGAAGATGGGGTTAAAGTCAATTCTACTGTAGCAGACAGCATGAGTGGGGTAAATTGGGTGGTTTTGAATTATACTAACGGAAATGGAAATTGGGTGATTGCAGAAATGATTAATCTAGAAGGAGAAATTTGGAATGGCACTCTTCCAGCATTTCCCCATGGCACAAACGTGACATACATTATCATTGCAGAAGATAAAGCAGGGAACACAATCACCACCGAGGAACTATTTGGACAACCCAACCAATACCAAGTTCTTCCAGAATTTCCTTCATTGACAATTCTGCCATTAATTTTTGGTTCATCTTTGGTTGTTATTATTGTTAGAAAAAAATTCGTAAGAAAGGATTAAAATGAGAAAACAATTAGTTGTTATCTGTTTGCTATTTTCTTTTCTTCTTATATTAACTTCAATAAGTCATGTTTTTGCATCGTCTATAGTGTGGACTGAAAGTTATGGTGGATCTTTTGCAGAGATTGCCCATTCAGTTGTTGAAACCTCTGATTGAGGATATGCAATAGCAGGAAGCACTGGATCTTACGGTGAAGGAAGTCACTTGATTAACAGCTTTTGGCTCGTTAAAGTGAATAGTTCTGGTACGATAGAGTGGAATCAAACATATGGA
>JARRMA010000169.1:0-5227 GCA_037386505.1 Candidatus Bathyarchaeota archaeon | reverse complement strand
CGTTTGGGGTGAAGTGAAGAAAATGAAAAACAGCAACAGTAGGCATGTGGCGATGCCTAGAACGGGCACAATTGAGGGGTATAGTCTGCTTTTTCCTTTGAGCCGCAATGCGGCTATGTTTGCTATGCTGTAGTAAAACAGTGTTGCGAAGGTGCTTATTGCTACAACTTTTGTCAGGTCTACAAATAGGACAAGCAGTGCCATTATTGTGCCAAGAATCCAGATTGAATAATATGGTGTATCAAATTTGGGGTGGATCTTTGCAAAAACAGTTGGCATATCTCTTCTTTTTGACATAGCATATGCAATTCGGGAAACCCCTAGAATTTGAGTTAATAGAACGCTTGCAGTTGCTATCAAACCCCCTATAGAAATTAGATAAATTCCAGTTTTGTTTCCAGTAATGCTCATAGCCTCATTTAAGGGTGAATTTGAGTTTGATAACATTGGAGCCCCTACAAGTCCTACTGCAACAAGTCCCACCAGAACATAAATTATCGTTGACACAAGTAAAGAAATCAATATGGCTCTTGGAACATTCTTTTTTGCATCCTTAATTTCCTCGGCGACCACAGCAACTCTTGCAAATCCTCCATACGCAAAAAACATGTAGTATGCTCCATAGAGTACTCCGATTTGTAGTGGGTTAAATGGAATGAAATTGATTGTATTAGCATAGTTTAACCCGAAGATTACAAAGAAAATTAGAATAATTATTTTTGTACCTACCAAAAAATTATTCAGTATAGCAGATTTTCGTATACCTATATAGTTTAGTGCAGTGAATATTACGCAAATAATTGCTGCAACCCAGTTTGTTGGTAATATCGGAAAAAGTGCAGTCAAGTAAAAGGCGAAGCCAAGTGAAACTGCTGCTCCAGCAAAGGTGTTTGATAATATCCACATCCAACCAGAAAGAAAACCTACAAAAGGTGAAACTAGCCTATATGCGAACTCGTAGATGCTTCCCTCTTTTGGTAGCCATGATGTCAATTCCGAGAAGCTAAGTGCCGTGAACAGTGCAATAATAGAACCGATCAACATGGATACTATCATTGCTGAGCCTGCTACACCCGCTGCTATTCCTGTTACTATGAATATTCCTGCCCCGACAATTGCACCTACATTAATGGCTATTGCGTCCAAAAGTCCTAAAACTGGTTTCAGCTTGGTTTTTTGTATTTTTTCTTCTTTCACGTCAATCTTAGATGTTATCTTTTGTGTCTCTTTTTAGTAATTCGATAATGTTAGTTTATTCTTTCAGTGGATTTAAGAGGTTAAGATTCCAGCTTGACTTGGAAAGGAACACACATCCTCACTTTGGTGCACTGCATTCTTTTGCATATACATGCATATTGATTCTTAAGATGTTATCTTCCACAGTAAGGATCGTCACCTTTCTCCGTGTGATGCTTGACGCATTCTACACATTTTCCGTGGAGTGAGCACTCTTTATCAGAGCAAGGACAGTTGGGAGCAATGTACGTTGACGACATAACAAATTGATGGATTTTGGCTTCATAAAACCCTTTTCATAAATAGAATATACTTTCAAAACGTACAAAAAAGGGATTTGACTGATCAGAACTAAAACAATCTCTTAATCAATTAATCCAAGATGGAATGTCAAAACAAGAAAAATTAAAAACCATAGAAAAGCAATTAATATCCTAAAGAGAACTACATAATAGATGTAGAAAGACACATAAAAAAGTGACTAACTTAAATTGACTTAACTCTTTCTAGGAGTGATAGAATTACGCACTTGGAATTTTCATTTGTTGGTGCAATATTCATTATAATTGCAAGTTTGCTTTTGTTCATTTTTTATCAAACTCCTGGCTATTATGAAGCAGCTCTACAAATTCAAACATTCATTATAATAATCGCTATCTCTGTTGGAGCAATTACCATATGGATGCTTTTCAAAGTAGCAAAAGCAAATCTATTGAAAATAAAGACTGGAAAAGAAGCGTTAATCGGTTCAGTGGGTTTTGCAGTAACTGAACTTAAACCTAATGGTGAAATTCGAGTTATGGGCGAGTTCTGGCACGCCACAGTTGAAGGAATGTGGATCAAAAAAGGCAAAAAAGTAAAAGTAATAGACATGGAAGGAATGTCTCTTGTTGTAAGACCAGTTAAGGAAAAGTTTAACTCTTAACTAAAGTTTACATATATAGGGGTGTATTAGTATGTTTGATGTTATTATTCCTATTATTGCAATAATTGTCATTGCGGTTATTCTTTTCTTCTTAAGTGGCATAAGAATTCTCAAAGAATGGGAAAGAATGCCAGTCTTAAGGCTTGGACGTTATATTGGTTTACGCGGACCAGGGTTAACATATCTTATCCCAATTATTGACCGAGCACCCACAAGAATTTCCACTCGATTGGATACAATTCAGTTTAGAACAGAACAAACTCTAACAAAAGATAACGTACCTGTGAATGTAGATTCTGTGTTGTATATGCGACCTGTAGAAATTGAGAAAGCTGTTTTGTCTGTCGAAAACTTCTTTCAAGCAACGCAATTAGCCGCACAAACTACTCTAAGAGAGGTTATAGGAAAAGTAGATCTCAACGAATTATTGGCTGAACGTGAAAAAGTCGGAAAGCACTTGCGAGAAATAATTGATGAGAAAACCGAAGCTTGGGGAATAAAAGTAACATCTGTTGAAGTTAGAGACGTTATAATTCCAACGATTTTGCAAGATGCTATGTCTAGGCAGGCACAAGCTGAGAGAGAAAGAACTGCCCGAGTAACTTTAGCAACAGCAGAGTTTGAAGCTGCTCAAAAAATGATTGAGGCAGCTCAAATGTATGAGAAAAGCCATGAAGGTCTAAGACTGCGCTGGATGAACATACTGTATGAATTGGGTCAACAATCTGGTACAAACACTATAATGTTGGTGCCCTCAGTTATGCCTGAAGCAGGATGGCCACCTGTGGGTATGTACGGTTTCAAAGAACTGCCAAAGAACCAATCTAACCGACAGAAAACATCAAATAGAAAAGAATAAACTCTACATAACTCTTTACACATGTATATTATATTTAGTTTAGTATATCTTAAAAATGGGGATTTTACTGGAAGAAATTTAAGTCGTTGATATTTCCATTGTCTTCGTTGCAATTCCATGCGATCCCACTACTTTAAAAGACGAGTCTTTTGTTTATTGAAATTTTTTAATCACGTCTTTGTATTTCTGTAGTTTTCTTGTTGCTTTATATGTAGATGCTGGAAATAAATCTGCCATTTTTAGGAGGATGTGAAATAAGCGTCCTTATGTCATTAATCTTTATTCTGCGATTCAGAACTAGACAGCACAACAAAGGTGACTATAACCGCGATTAGAATTAGAAACCCTATCGGCATTAACACACCAAACATTATATCAATGTCACGTCCAAAAACCAACATGTAAACTGACGAGATTAATGCAACTGTAAACCAGCAACTCACAATAACAGCAACTTTCAAATCCATTAATAATCACCTCCTATTCTTGTTGTGTTTTCATTAACATTAGAAAACTTTGAGGAAGAATCAAAAAAATGCATATGTTTGTATCCTATACTTTTTATCAATCTGGTTCGAATAGATCTACTATAAAGAAGAATGAGTTTCTCCTAATAATATCCAATGCCGTAAACCAAGCAAAGGAAAAACTATGTAAAAGGGAAGATCCAAAAAACCAAAATACCCCAATATTTTAAAAGATAATTCTGTTTTGTAGCTTAATTTTTTTGTATTAATTAGAAATCCTATTAGCCAAGAAAATAAATTAGTTGTTAATGAACCTGCTAAAAGGAACAAGCCGTGTTGGATGGATGTGGATAATCCAGTGACAATTGTTGATCCCAATTTAAATTGCGATACAATTGCCAGTTTTGGGTATAATACAAAGTAGGCTATCTGCATATAGCTAAGTGTCCCTCCAATTGCTGTTCCCCAGAAAGCGTGCCCAGCCTCATGGATAAAACCCATCATAAGGCCCATGGGTACCAATAGTGCTAGAGTTAGAACTAATTTCTTGTTATGGAGCAAGCTATCTGAAGACGAGAATAGTGTTCTTTCTACGATTAGTAATACACCAAAACAAATGATTATCCAAAAAATAATATTTGCAGCTAAATTGTCAAATCTATAAACGTTTTTAGTAGCTGAATAAATTATGTTAAATCGCCAAGCCCACGGGTAACCATATCCCGTAGCCCCGATAACTCCATCATTAGTAGTATTCTCAAAAAATCCTGAAAACATTGAAAAGATGATACCGCAGATTATCGGTATTGTTGAAAGTACTAGATTTGAGCGCTGAGAATACAATTTAATCCCAAACTTGGTTTCTTTTTCCAAAAGAATACTGTATAGCACCTTGAGGGCAACTTTCAACACAGTTTCCACATAGGATGCATTCTGAGTTTTCCATGGATTGGTTTTGAACCATTGAGTTTACGTCCAGATCCATTGAGCAGTTTCTAGTGCATACCTTGCAGTTGGTGCATTTTTTGTTGTCTGCTTCAAGTTGCAGTGCAGACCAGTTGAGGGAGTTACGGATTTTTCTTCCGATTATCATAAATGGTGCCATCCAGCAGATCATATGGCATGCTCCTCTTTTGCCCGCTAAAAGTGCGATAACTGCTATTAAGCCTGCAATGGCAACGAACATGATGGCTGATTCTAAACCGGTAATTGATATGCCATAGTACGTCTGATATAGTGGATCGATGGCTACTATTGTTCCAGCTTGAATAAACATTAGAATAATTATACTAATCCAAGGAACCCAAATTACATATTTTATCAGGTTCTTTTTTCCATTCTTGAAGTTCTTGTCTCTAATTCTGGTGCATAGTTCTTGTGTTGCGCCAGCAGGACAAACCCAACCGCAGAAAGCTCTTCCCAGAAACAGGGAGGAAACAAATAATAATACAAAGACTAGAAGGCTGCCTGTAACTATACCCTCAGAAGCACCCATTATTATTAGATATGGTGAAAAATAGTAGTATATCAGAGGAAATAGTACAAACATGAGAATTATCATGATTTGTCTGACTTTCTGTCTATTCATTGAATTCCACCACAATTTTTGCTTGTTTTCTTCATGACAAGACATTTTTCTATGTCGTGTTGCATTATATCCAATTTCAGGATGCCATTTTTTCCCTCTATTTCAAGCATTACCCCTTCAACCATTGAAACGTTTTTGAGTTCGCCGAGATA
>JARRMA010000168.1:0-3845 GCA_037386505.1 Candidatus Bathyarchaeota archaeon | reverse complement strand
CTGATGCTGATGGTCCTTGATATCCAGGATATTCTGGAATGTTAACTGTTGGATAAGGTTCTGGTGCTGGATCAACACTTATGTGTGTTTCTGATGTTGCGCCATAGTAACTACCCGATCCAACGAACGTTACGAGGACAGTGTATATACCTTCCATTTGAGGTATAAACGAATACGAGTATTTACCGAATGAATCTGTTTGAGCTGTACCAATCCATGCAAATTCGCCTGCAGGGTTAATTGTCTGAATTCTTACGTCAACGCCAACTGTGTTCATTGGTTTTTCGAATTGCTTATAGACATATAACATCCATTCGCTCATTGATTCATCTGCTACTACTGGAACTCCATTGGGGAATCGTAGTTGTAAGTTTTCAGATTCTGTGCCTGGTGACACGTCAGTAACTGTACCTGCCACTGTAACACTTCTTCCTTGTTGTACACCTGCTAAAGTTGATTCGACTGTTATTGCGCTTGGTCCTTTTCCCACAGCATATAGTCGATCATCGTATGTGTCCATCTCAACCATTATGCTGTCGCCGATTATTGCACGTCCTCCCCAACGGGTTGAACGGAACAATCCAGAAGCTGTCCATATTTCTTCACCGGTTGTTGCGTTTAGACATAAGAAAGGTGCACCACGAGGCATAGGTTCAATTGCAGAGTGTTCCATATGACCTGAATAGAGTTTACCGTCAACAATCCAATTGAAAAATTGCCACCAATTATTAGCGAACAAGTATTCCTGGTATGGGTCTTCTGCAGCATAGGTCCAAAGTGTAGATGCATCGGCAATATCGAAACAGTATATTATTCCGCCAGCTCCAGATGAGTAGAATTTACCGTCCCAAATTATGTTCGGACGTTCTCCTAATTCTGTCCAGCCGTAATAGTTCATGTAATATTCGGGGTCAGTTGGTCCCGATACAAAGTCACCTGTATCAGTGCTGAAGAAATAGTGTTGCAAAGTGTCTTTTACCCAAAAAGCTGCATATCCTTCCTCTAAGCTTATTGCTTCAAATTCAATTTGTATTTGACCTTCATCCCACCATGCTGGTGCGGCCCAACTTTTACTGAATAGAATTGCTCCTTCATGTCCTGGTGCCAAGCTGATAGCCCAAGTGTTGATTGCAGTTGTGCTATATTGTAGGCCGAATACTTTGTCGCCAAATGCCATAGCACGAACAGCGGAACCGAAACCTGAAACGCTACCATAAATTTGGGTTGTGTCGAATGTAAATTCTGTTATGTAGCCACGTGCTGCTGCTCTTGTTAGGTTCCCTTCAGCATCCACTGCTGCTGCGTCATATGTTTGGTATCTTGATCCATAGAATGAACCTGCTGGAAGCCAACTGCCAGTACCGGAGTCTGTTGGATCGTCAAATGGTTCGATGAAATCAACCATGCTCCAGATATATCCTGTACCACTATTGCTGAGGCTGACTCGATAGAGCCACCCTTTTTCATCAGTTAGTGTGGTACCATCCGGAACGTTTTCTATCGTAAATTGCCATTCTCCTGTAAGGGGATCAAACGCATACCAATCAGAGCCTATAGTTACCCAGAAGTAAGAATAAACTGCATGGTGGTTCTGTCCAGCCCAAACAAGATTCTGGCCAAAAGCTATCGTTCTGTTGTCCATAATGACTTGAGTCCATATTTCTTCACCTGTATGAATGTCTATGGCATGATACCAAAGAGGTCTATCATTGGTACGGTGGCAGTAGATGAGTATACCGTTAATTATTAGTCTGTTTGTCCATTTGCCTTCATATGCATCTCCGTGACTGAATGCCCAATATGGGTCGGTTGTACCTGTTGCTCCAGAAACACCTCCCATTGTTAGGGGTTTTGTCCAGAGTATGTGTGCAGAATCTGGTGCATCTAAATTGTCTTTTACTACTACGGGAGCGGTATCTGATGCTCCAAGCCAGTTTCCTGTAACTTGGTACCATTCTCTAAGTTGAGCGTCTATCGGTCGAGTCCAGTATTCTTGTGGTAACGGGTGACCAGGATAGTATTGAATTGGTTCCTCTTGTACTACAAGTTCAAGAGGCGCGCTTACAGCGGCTAAGAATACTGTACCAATTGGAAATCCTGGTGCAGTTTTATTTGCTGTTAATGCTTGTTCAGGGAAGTGAGTCTGTATAGTGTATGTACCGACCTGAGTAGGTGTATATGTTGCACCGGTTCCACCTGTAGAATCAGTCTTGATTCCAGTGATATAATCAGTTTGTCCGTCAGGTCTAAGAAGTGATATGCTAATATTTTCCCAGCCCATATCGACTCGTGACAACTGCTGGAAAATTCCAGTGTGAAGCACAATTACTTGGTTTACACCTACAGGGTTAGGAACTACACCTATGAAAGGATAAGCTACCTGAGTTTGTTGTGCAGAGACACTAGGCAATGCAATTATAATTGCTGAAAGTGTTAATAATAGAATTATTGAGATAGTAGATATTTTTGATTTATTTTTGCTAATATTCATTTTTTTCATTTTCCTAATAGTTTATGAAATTCATTGTACAGAGATCAGTAATTAAAGATTTTCCCTATTTCGAGAAATTATAAAAAAGCATATTATATACGATTAAAGTTTAAAATAAACATTCATCATGACATTTAATGATTAAAAAATATGAATTAAATACATTCTGTTATTAAAATCATCAAACAATCAACAACATTGATGATGTGATAATTTTTTATTTTGGCTCAATTCATGATAAAAAGATATTCAAGACTATAGAGTTTACAGAAATTTAAAAACATAAATCGGTTTTTTCCGAACAGGACTAGGAAATTATAAGATGGCAAGAGATCCAACGGAGTATTATTTCCCACTGTTTAGTTTTAAGTTAAGATACATTAATAATAAATGTCAAAAAATTATCGTTTAGAATAAGTAAAAACAATCAATAATGAGTTAATTTGTTCCTCAATTTTTCGATAAAACCTTTCCAAAAAAGTTTAAGAAAGTAATCTATTGAATTATATTTCGAAGAAAAGGACTATTATATTTCTTCTCTTCGGTCTACTACTTCCATTGTACCAGGACCAGTTCCAAGTAACGTAACGGGGACTTTGATCTTTTTCTCAATATTCTCTATGAAAGCCTTAGCTTCTCTTGAAATTTCATCATAAGATTTAACACCTTTACATTCAGGATAGAGCACATCAATTTTTGTAATTGTAACCTGGGTAGCTCCATTTAACATAACAGCTCTTTTTGCTAAATCAAAGTCAAATGGGGCAGCTCTTCTTTTTCTTCCAGTATTTGTGGCGATTTCAGCCCAACCCCTACGTTTTGCTTCTTCCCACGAAAGTTCACCATTAAGAGGGCCACCACCCACACGGGTGTTATATGCTTTAAAAACAACAATTACGTCGTCAACGTTTGTTGGACCAACACCAACATCTGAACATGCAGCTGCTGCACACACATCTTTAGAAGTACAATACGGATAAGTTCCATGAAATAATGAAAGATAAGTTCCCTGTGTACCTTCTACAAGAACGTTTTTCCCTTCATTTATAGCTAAATTTACCTCTAAAGGAACATCTATAATATATTCTTGAAGTATTGGAAACTCTTTTGCCAATTTTGCTATTCTCATAACTCTATCAGCATTACAGGGACCTGATCCTGAACCAGTGGACTTTATTTTTTGGGCTAGATAACCCTTTTTATCTGCTTCCATATGTTTTGGTTCAATAATTGCGCATTGAGGATCTAAACCTACTCTGCCTTTGACACCTAAATCGGTGACTTCATTTAAGAAAATATCAGGATTAACTAAAACTCCTGGCCCAATTAAAAGTCGACAATCTGGAGAAGTAAA
>JARRMA010000167.1:0-3856 GCA_037386505.1 Candidatus Bathyarchaeota archaeon | reverse complement strand
GGTTCTATGTTTTTGTTAATTCCTCAAGTTTTTGCTTCCTCTCTTATGTGGAGCCAAAATTATGGCGGTCCAAAAGGGGAGTACGCTCGTTCGTTAATTGCCACCTCAGATGGGGGATACGCAATAGCTGGATGGACTGACTCCTATGGAGCAGGAGAAGAAGATTTCTGGTTAGTAAAGACTGATGCAAATGGCAACATACAGTGGAACAAAACTTATGGTGGGACAGGTAGAGATGAGGCTCAGTCTGTCATTCAAACAAGTGATGAAGGATACGCTATAGTTGGCTACACATTTTCTTTTGGCGCAGGAAATTACGATTTTTGGTTAATTAAAACCGACGCAAACGGAATCATGCAATGGAACAAAACTTTCGGAGGACAAGCGACAGACATTGCATATTCATTAGTTGAAACCTCTGATGGAGATTTAGTTTTAACCGGTCAAACAATTTCTGTTGGTGCTGAAAGCTCAGATTTTTGGTTAATCAAAACTGACATGTTGGGAAATTTGCAGTGGGATCAAACATTCGGTGGTTTATCAACAGAAGAGGCATACTCAGTAATTGAGACCAATGATGGAGGATTAATGATTGCTGGTTTTACAAATTCTTTTGGTTCAGGAAATTATGACTATTGGTTAGTAAAAACAGATTCAAATGGTGAAATGATGTGGAATCAAACTTATGGAGGACCAAATTGGGATGAGGCTCGCTCTATTATTCAATCAAACGATGGAGGTTATGCAATTGCTGGGATGACAGCATCTTTTGGTGCAGGTTCTAATGATTTCTGGCTTGTTAAAATTGATGTTAATGGTAATGTAGAATGGAATCAAACATATGGAACGGAAAGTTATGAAAAGGCTTACTCTTTGATTCAGACAAATGAGGGAGGCTTTGCCCTAGCTGGATATGTTTCATATTCAGTGTTTGAAAATGATTTTTTGTTGGTTAAAACTGACGAATTTGGAAACATGCAATGGAACCAGACATATGGAGGAGAAGATTGGCAGATTGCTTACTCTTTGGTTGAAACATCAGATGGAGGATATGCTCTAGCAGGAGAAACATTACCGTCTAGTGGAACAGTGGATTTTTGGCTAATCAAAACCGATGAAAATGGAATTATTTCAGAGTTTTCCTCAACGACAATTCTAGCATTAGTACTTTCTACAGTTTTAGGTGTCTTGATTTTTAGAAAAAAGTTAGTTAGGTCTTCAAAAAAATAATTAATTAAAAATTTTGTGAGAAGCATTCGTTCGTTAGTTAATTGTTTGTTAACCGAAACTAAAAAAATAGCTAAGTAAAAAATTCTTGACCTTATTTATCTTAATTGGGTCAATTTTTGTTGACAAAAATGCCTTTATTTTCAGAAAATAATGTATAAATGTGGTCTGTAGTGGAGTTTAGAAAAGCAACATTAGCTTTACTATTAGTTCTTACTTTAGTTTTTGTTTCTTTTCCTCAGATGAAGGTAGATGCACAAACTAAAACTATTGTTGTTCCCGATGACTATACCACAATTCAAGAAGCTATTAGCAGTGCAGCTGAAAGCGACACAGTATTTGTTAAACAAGGAATCTATAACGAAAATTTAACGATCTCAAAATCTATATCACTACTTGGCGAAGACAGCTACAATACTATCATCAATGGTAGCAAACTTGGAACAGCAATTCTGATTATTGCAGATAACGTCAAAGTATCGGGTTTCACAGTAAAAACTGGAGAATCTCCAACACCTCCAGGTTACATGGCACCTGACAAACCTCATGGCATTCATTTACTTCATGTTAATTATTGTAATGTATCTGGAAACAACGTTGAGTATACAGGATATGGAATTTGGCTTTACGGATCCTCCAACAACCTCATCAATAATAATAATTGCACCTACAACTGGGACGGAATAGCCATCCAACAATCTTACAATAACCAAATAACCGGAAACAAGTTAGACACTAATCGTTTTGGAGTTAGATTCTCTTCTTCAGAAAATAACATCCTAAGAAACAACAACTTGACAAATAATGATATTCTGATTCTTGAAAACAGTTTCTTAAACGATGTTGACAGCTCAAACAAAATAAATGATAAACCGATTTATTATTGGGTCAACCAATCTGACAAAACTATTCCAACCGATGCAGGAATAGTAATTCTTGTAAACTGTATACAAATAACAGTTCAAAATTTATTCATTCAAAATCATCAATATGGAATAATCTTTGTTGATACCCAAAACTCAACAATCAAAAATAACAAAATAGAAGACAATTATTATGGCATCTGGCTCATTAACTCATCAAAAAACCATATAACTGAAAACAATATCACAAACAATGGATATCCAGGAGGATTAAACTTCTATTCTTCCTCATATAACACTGTAGAAAAAAACAATTTTATCGGCAATTTTTATGGACTAAAATTCTCTTACTCATCCTTCAACAACATTAGTGAAAATAATATAGAAGACTGCCAAGAACAAGCTATTTCAATCTTTGATGCATGCAAAAATAACAGCATCACAGCAAACAATATCAAAAACAATAGAGGCGGAATCTGGTTCGAATATCCCACAAGATACACCGATGAGTATTATTCAAATTATAACAAGATATTAAGAAATAACATTGACTCAAACACTGACTGGGGAATACTGCTTCAACCTACAGTTCAAAACATTTTTTCGGAGAACAACATAACAAACAATGGCAAAGGCGTGAGACTAAATGCTCAAGAAAATAGTAACGAATTTTATCTTAACAACTTCAAAAATAACACATTAGATATTGAACAATGGGGAAACGCTACAACTTGGGATAACGGAACTATAGGAAATTATTGGGATAAATATACTGGAATAGACAATAATGGGGATGGAATCGGAGATACACCTTATATTATCAACGATAATAACCAAGACAACTATCCATTAATGGAACCAGTAGAAATTCCAGAATTTCCTTCATGGACCCCTTTTCTGATTTCGGGATTAATTGCGACATTTCTGATGTCAATATTTAAGAAAAGGATGGGTGTGAGGCAATGACGAAAAGATTCAAGTTGGTTCTATTTTCGATTAATGTTTTGTTGGGTTTAGTTTTTCTTTTTGCTAGTTATAATTTATGGGAAACATTAAATAATTGGTATGATTGGAATTTTCAAAGTTCTTGGACTCCATTTTATGTTTATCCTCATCGAATATCTAATATGCCCACAGTTTTGATGCCTGTTATGCCAATATTGAATCTTCCTTTCATAATCTTTTGTGTCACCACTATAGCTAACGGGATAATTTTAGCAACTTACTTTTTAGTCAATAGAAACCATAAGAAAACTCAATAATTATTTTACCAATTTCAAACATATTGCAAATATCTATTTTTTAAAATTGGGTTTGGGATTAAAATTTGATCCTATTTTTCTATTTTTTTGAATTTGACTAATTATTCTTTGAAATTAACTCCATGAATAAAAAGTGTGAAGGGAATGAAGCAGATTAATCCCATTATTGCGACCACTAGAACATCAACTAGAAGAAAAGGTGTTGGGGTTAAAAATGGTTGAATAATTAGGAAAACAATTAGTCCAATGAATAGCATGCTAGCTTGGAATATTAATCCAAGACCACTCAAATATCCGAATCTCTTTCGCTGCCAAAGTAGTATTCCACCAATTACTAATAATGGAGAGATTGAAAAATCTGAAATGTGAACAGCAAGTTCGGTTCCTGTTATCTGGATCTGGTTAATAAGCGAATCAATCATTGCTCCAGCAGCTTGTAACATGAAAAGAAAACCCATTGCAACTAGAACCGCTCCTGAAATTCTCTCATGCACTACCCCTGTT
>JARRMA010000166.1:0-3861 GCA_037386505.1 Candidatus Bathyarchaeota archaeon | reverse complement strand
CAGGATCAATAGAATCATTTGGACACATCGGGCAATTAAGATTACATATATTTGTAGATTCAATCCAAATTCTGATTGGCAAATATGATAACACAGTTTTATGTCGATTAAATGACCAAAATATACGAAACAAAGTCAGGATATTCTTCAAAACAAATCTCTCAAGTTTCAATTGAATAAAGGCTAATTTGAAATAGAATGTTCAAATTTTGTACATATCACTAATTTTCGAATTAATTCAAAGAATGTTTTAAATTTTCTGGATTTTTAATCAATAAAAATTAATGGAGTTAGGTTAATTGATTTATTTTTTAATAATTATTTGAATTTATTTAACCAAAGGAACGGATATAAGAATTTGCTAAGAAGGCGGAATTCTAAAGATGAATAGTTACTATAATAAAAAATTCTTTTATGAATTTGAGGAGATACTGAAAAAACATAATAAATCCCATATTTTGTAAAGTTCTTAATGGTTGATTGGGCTAAATCAATTTTTGAATAACCTGTAAGTATTGCCAAACAAATTTGATCAAAGAGCATAATCATTTGATCTTGAGATTCTAAATCAGACATCCTGATTGTCTTTGAGAATTTTCGACCAATAGAATAAATTAGTTTTGAGAGATCGTAACCAGGATCCCCTATCCCGGCAACGTCCCAGTCTATAAGAAATATAATATTATTCTTATCATCAAAAATCCAATTGGAGGTTCTAGAGTCACCATGAACCATATTCAAATTATGATTCAATTCCGCGAGTCCTCGACCAATATTCTCGAAAAGTCTGATATGCCAATCTTCAACAGATTTTTGTAAGAAAATTTGGTTAAGAATTTCATCAATATTAGTACCGAAAATATATTCTCTAAAAATGAAACCAAAATTATAATCAATATGTTTAATCACAGGGATTTTAATCGATAATGTTTTAGAAAAATAATTCTCATTGATTTTGAGATGCGAATAAAACTTTAGATTTTTATTAATTTGTTTTGCAATGATTTTATCAGATTTCAAACCATTTGGTTCTTGAATTTTAAATTCAACTAAGTAAGATCTGTTTTCAAGTCCCCTTCTCCCAACGCTCTCCATGATTTTAATATCAGAAATATTAACAAAATGATTATCATCACAATGCATAAATGTTGAAATTGATTTATGAAAAAATTGATTTATATCTATTTTCTTAAAAAAGTCCGTTTGCTTATTTAAACTCAATTTCAAAACTCTCCCAATTTCAATATTTTAAAAAAATATAGACAATTCGTAAATATTTCCAGCAAAGATAATATAAAAAACTCATGAATTGCTATTAATTTAGGAACTTCTTAAATTAAGACAATTTCGCTGTCATCTTAATGCATTCATGAAACTTCGATATAAGCTTCTAATATCTTTCTTGCTACAGCAACCCATGAATATTCATTTTCAGAAATAGTTCTACCTCTAATTCCCATTTGTTTTCTTTTTTCAGGATTATCTAAAAGGCTGATAATAGCATCAGTGAATTCTTTCGAATTGCCGGGGTTTGTTGTTATTCCAGAATCTCTAAGAATTTTTTTATTGTATGGATAATTAAAAGAAATTGTTGGAAGTCCCATTGCCATATAAGTAAACAGTTTGAGATTTGCTTCTCCCATCTCCATAAACTTAGGAGTTATTGCAATATCTGCTGCAGCTAAAAATCTGGGTATATCGTCAAATTTTTGTTTTCCTGTAAAGACAGTACTACTGCCTACCCCGACCTTTTTGGCCAATATCTTGAATTCATCTTCAGGATAACCAACCAAAAGAAATTTGGTTTCAGGTCTTTCTTTAATTACTTCTGGAATGACTTCTTCAATAAAGAAATTTAAACCCTGATATCTTGAAAAAACTCCTGTAAAAACTACAACATTACTGTCGCCTAAATGATACTTATCTCTTATCTTCTTACCATCAAATCGATTAGGATTAAAGAAATCGGTATCAACACCATCTGGAATAAATCTAATTTTTTTCTTAGGAATATTATATTCTGAATTAAGCATTTCCATTAAATGTTGGGATGATGCAAGAATTATTCCAGAACCATCATATATTTTCTTTTCAGCCAATCTCCAAAATCTAGATATAAAAGAGGAAGATTTTAAAAATCCATGAGCAGTCATTTCACCAGTTAAGCTACCTTGAGCATCAAAAATGATTGGTTTATTAAATTTGAAAAGTTTCATTAACTGAGCAATTGCAGCTCCTTCATGAAGATGTGCATGAAAAACATCAAAATTTCTGGTTCGATTAACACTCATTGCCTTGAAAAAAAGTAATCCATCAAGGTATAATTTATGATAATTAGCCCCAGGTGATATTCTGTTGTACCAAGGAATTTTTATGATTCTTTGAATATCGATTGGATCTTGAACCTGTCGTCCTAAATGATAACAAACGATGTCAACTTGATGCCCTAACTCCAACAATCCCTTTGCTTCGCCATAAACTCTTAAAGGAGCTCCTCTATCTTCGAGGAAAGGCATCGGAGCTATCATTCCTACCTGATACATGAATTCCACCAGTATTGATAAATTATTAGAAGACTCCTAAAATCTTCATTTAGAAATTTTCACAGTGCTTAGTTCTTTATCGAAATTGATCAAAGTCTCTACTTCATATGATTTTGTTCTTCTATTTTCATGCTGAAATCTAGTAATCATTTCACCTAACAAACCAAGAGTAATAAATTGGGTTCCAAAAACAATCATCAAAATCCCTAACGTAAATAATGGTTTATCGCTTAGAGGTTCTAAGTAAAAAATCCTAAGGAACCCAAGGTAAATCGAGATAACAAAACCTAAGCCAAGTGAAAGCAAACCTAAAGTTCCAAACAGGTGAAGAGGTCGTGATAAATATTTTTCCAGAAAGTAAACTGAAATAAGATCAAAGAAACCCCGAATAAGTCTAGATGAACCATATTTCGATTTTCCATGTTTTCGGGGATTATGTTTAACCTCCATTTCAGATATTTTATAACCTTTCCATGCTGCTAAAACTGGAACATACCGATGAAGCTCACCATACAAATTACCACTAATATTTTTTACCACTTCGGCACGATAGGCTCTCATTGGAGTTCCGATATCGTGAATTTTTAAACCAGTAACTTTTGAAGTTAACCAATTGAAAAAACGAGAAGGTAACTTTTTTCTAAAATATGGATCTTTACGTTGTTTTCTCCAACCACAAACAACATCAGAACCATTTTGAATTTGTTTTATCATTCCTGGAATATCATTTGGGTCAAGTTGTAAATCGGCATCCATCGTTATCATAATATCTCCTTGGGCATTATCAAAACCATACGAAATTGCTGCAGATTGTCCAAAATTTCTTCTAAATTTAGCAATTTTAACTCGACTATCGATATTTGAGCATTCACTTAGTTTTTTGAAAGTTCGATCAGTACTTCCATCATCTACAAAAATGATTTCATAATTTCCAACATTTTCCAATGCAGCAGTCAATCTTTTATATAGTGGAAGAATATTTTCTTCCTCATTATAAACTGGAATTATAACTGAAATCATTTTATTCACCTATTGGTTTGTTTAATTTGTACCAATCAATAAATCGTTGGATTCCATCCTTTAAAGAGACACTAGGGTTATAACCTAGAATTCTTTTTGCCTTGCTTATGTCAGCAAATGTGTCTGGAACGTCTCCAATTTTTGGTTCTGAATAAATTGGCTTGATGTCTTCTTTATTAGTCAGTTTTAGAAGCAAATCTATTAAATTATTTACACTTATATTCCGCCCGCTTCCAAGATTAAAAATCTCTTTTTCTATTCCTTCAGTTTCTGCAGCTTTCACAGTTCCATCGATTAT
>JARRMA010000165.1:0-7661 GCA_037386505.1 Candidatus Bathyarchaeota archaeon | reverse complement strand
GTCAACACTTGTTTTCTTGCAAAAACTCTTTTTCTTGTTTTTTGTGACTGTAACCATATGACAACACATTCTTAATAGCGCCGAAGTAACTGTTCTATATTGGAAGTGAATGTTTTGTCAGGACCTATTGACATAATACGTTCTTTTCATAAAGCATTTCGTCGTGACCTTTTCCAAATTGATGCTACAGCCTTTAACATTGCAAAAAATGGAGAAAACATGAACAACATATTCGACAGACTTAGCACAGTATCTGAGATTCTTGACTACCACGCACAGGGTGAGGAAGCCGCAGTGTTTCCTGCTCTGGATAACTTAACGCCTCATGTTTCGCAAGCTTACTTTCTGGACCACCGCGAGCTTGACAAAATGGTTGACAACATGGAAACAATGCGAGACAAACCTAGTCCTCTAAAAATGGCAAGAGCTACTGCAGTTCTAGAGTCACATTTACGAATCCATTTGAACAAGGAAGATGCACACCTTTATCCGCTTCTTGCCGAGCAAACAACGGAGAGCGAACAGACCGAGATTGTCAGAAAAATGTCCGGTAAAGTGCCACCTGAAAGATTTCCCGCCTTAGTACAGTGGTTGCTTCCCTTACTTGATTTTGACGATCGAATTGTAATCACAGAGGGCTGGAAAAAAATGATGCCACCACAAGTTTTTGCCAATCTAAAACCAGTGATGAAAAAACTAATGCCTCAAGATTGGAGTGCTCTCACACAACGAATACCTAACTTAGACGATAAATAAAATATTGGCTCACCAAAAAATCCAAGTTATTATTAAACTTAACAAATGATATGCAATAAAAATTTTAGAAATAACCTTTCATTCATCTAAAGGTATTTCTGGGAACAGAATTTTCTTGGTGTTTGCCTTGCAGTTTGGGCATTCGATTAAATTAGCTGTGTAAACTGTTTGACAATAAGGGCACTCTATTCTTATCATGGCATTGAAATGCTTGTCAATAATATCCATTCTTTTTGCTTGCAGGTCCTGTCTACTTTTTTGCTTTGACATCTTAAATGCAAACCAAAATGCGGCAATAGATATTACCGTGAACATGGCTGAAAAAATTAAAATTATTTCTCCAGCAATCGACGATACCATCTTCTTTTCCTTCAAATATTTGAGCTATCAACTTTCAATATTTCAAAATACTGAACTTAGCTTTTATGAAGTCAAAATTAAAATCACAGACATAAAACAAGAAAGCAATATGCAAAAAGAAGTAAAAATGACTTGGAATTTTGTTTAGAGACGCTATATTTCGCGGAATCAGCAGTAAGCTGGAGATGTCTCCACTTGTTTTCTTGCAGAAAAACCCCCTTTTTTTCTTCAATATTAGAAAATTTTACTTTATAGTATGGATTTTGAAAGCTACCAACCATTTTGTACCTTCATGAATGTAATAGTTTCCTTAGACTCTTCGCGTGCATTGATGTAATCCCCCCGCATTTTTTGTGGGCGTGGAGATGTGTTTTTGTGAAGTTTTGTGGTGTTTTGTTCTACAGTTTGGATATTGATTGGAGCTATTGATGTTTTGTTGATGCTTTTTGTAGCCGTTGGTGTTTTTCTAGATGTTTTATTGTTTGTTATATGGCTGTTTTTGGATTGTTATTATTGCTGTAATATGCTTTGATATTACTTATAGTCACATCAGCATTTAAATTAGCATTAAAACTGTTATAATATCAATAATATGTCTGGAAATGGACATATTGTATGCATGTAGAGCATATCTACAACAAGAAGATGAATAAAATGAACAACCAAACAATAAAAAAAGCCGAAACAAAACTCGTAAGAGGATTACTAGATCTAGTGGTCCTGGGATTACTGAAAGAAAAATCGCTCCACGGATATGCAATAATAACAAGCATCCGTAAGAACTTTGGAGTTTATTTCGGTCCAAGTACAGTCTACCCGTTACTTGGAGAACTTGAAAAGAAAGCCACGATAAAAAGTGAATGGGACGTAACACATGAACGACCAAGAAAAGTCTACTCACTAACACCCGAAGGACAAAGCCTGCTAACAGGGGCAGAAGAATCGCTATACCAAATATGCAAGAAACTCAACGAATTCGGAATGAACCGCCTACGATTCAACTCACCAGAAGCACTAAAAATAAACCAACCAACAATGCAAATGTAAACCCACCCAACAAAATTGTTCGATGCTCGAGCAAAAAAACGCTACAAGACGTTAGACAATAAAGGGATTTTAATTCCCTTTTGTTGATACATCGTTGCTTTTATTGCCTCTATATATTCAATGAAATCTAAGCTTTCTTTGTCGTAAAGGGATTTATTGATGTAACCCATTTTTCTGAACAAGTTTTCCATTATTCTGATTTGAAGAATTTTTGCCCCATCTTTGAACATAGATTCGATTGCCTCTGAAAATTCTTCGATCTTTGAAGGTATTTCCTGTCTGTCAATATTGTGTTCGTTTTTTAGGTAATAATATATGATTTTTTGACAAGTTTCGCTCAGTGACGAAAACTCTTCATCTATTGCATCCAACAGAATTTCTTCAAAACTCATTTTTGCCTTCTCCTATTCTAAATCCATCTAGTATCTTTTTGTGGTTCGGTTTGATGTTGGATTGTTTTTTGTTTGGTTATAACTTTTGTAAAGATACCAATTTGTTGTAAATGTTTTCATTTTTTATTCCTCTTGTCTGTTTGTCGTATTGTTGTTCTGTTATACTCACATACATTATATCGTAATATTTAATACATTATTTCTTGGTAAAAAATATATCAAAAATCGATATATGTCCAAAACCACACTAATTAATGCGCGCACATCTGCGAGATTGATGGTGTTAAGATGTTCAGGAAGGTAAAGCTATGTTAAAACGTGAAGGTAACATAGTGAAATGTTTAGGTAACATTTACTACCTAAACGATGGAGACATCACCACAATCCACACAGGAACATCATCCTCTATTTTTTAGATTCACATCTTTTTAATATCTGATATTACTGGTGCGAGACTGTGCAACATTATAGTTGAAGAATGACTTGTTTTATTATGTCGCGCGCGAATATAATTTTCTCAGCACCCTTTATAAATCCTGTTTTAACAACTAAAAATTGCTTGAAGATTTTAAAGAATTTTTGTTCCGCTAATCAGAATAAATATGAAATTAGTTATGGCAATAGAGAGAACAAAAAGAAACAATTTCAAGGTTGTTAAAACTGTCTGTATGCTACTCATTTTTTCTTTTCTAGAGAAATAAACGAAGAATGTTAGTCCTAATAAGAAATAAAGAATGATAGTTGTGTTATAACTAACTGTATCCAGTAAGAATGGGTATGCGCGCGCAAAGTTTTTCAGAACAAAAATAGGGTTAGATGTTGACCTTATAAATGCTTTAATGGGACACTCTGAATATCTAGACGATTCATATGTTAGACTTGAAGAGAAAGGTGACATTGCAGAATCATATAAAGATGCAATAGCCAATGTTAGCGTTTATGAGATTCAAAGCAACGAGTTAAGAGAGCAAACAAGAGAAATTGAGAAGAGAGCTAATGACTATGAATCTGAAAACAAAGACCTACAAGACAAATATTAAAGAATGGAAAAAGAAAATGCAGAAATAAAAAACAGATGGCGCTCTTAGCTTCACAGTTCAAAGAAGTCATTGAAAAATTAAGTTAAGTCAATTTTTGATTATTTGGAATATATTAACAAATTGTTTTAAACCATAAAAACGAAAAAGGTTAAGGCTAAGCCAAAAATGGATATTTTATATTTGGCGACCAAACTCATTTCCATTCCTCATAGAGATTATGCTGCAAAACAATTTTCCTTTAGCCTTTAGACGCTGATAGATTTTGTTTTCAATAGTATATTCAATCAATTTTATCATCCAAAAATTCGATACACGAACTCGAGTTAGATCTCAATCATGCTCAGATGCAGCCACCGCAGTTAACACAACCACCCATAATTCCTCTGCACCACATAGGAAGCTCTCTTTTGAATGTTTGAGGTTCTTGGTGTAGGTTTTTTGGTGTTTTTGGAGGCTGTATTTTTGACATTTTATCAACTCGTTAATTACTAATATGTCTCGGTGGTGCTAGAACTTTTCAGGCAATTTAATAGTCTTAAAAGACTAACAGTAACATATTACGTTACTACTTTTTTGGATGTTTAACATCAATTTTTGAAATCAAAACAGTAGTCATTATTAATGCGACTATAGTTTCATTTGATGTCACATATTGTTACAAAAAAGTACGTAAAGAGTTGCAATTAGTAGTGTACGGAAGAGCCAAAGTCTTAAGAAAACTTTTGCAACATAATCTCTATGAGGAATGGAAATGAGTTTGGTCGCCAAATATAAAATATCCATTTTTGGCGTAGCCTTAACCTTTTTCGTTTTTATGCTTATTCTTCTTTTAAACTCATTTCCAGCAGATTACCGAATAGCTAACAATGATCTGGCTAGCTTCCTAAATACAGGATCGTTAATGCCTCTGTTCCATCTTGCATCAGAATTAATTGGGGAAGTAGGTGTGATTTTTCGTTTTACTGGTGCCTGTTTCTTTTTAGCTTTAACATATACTTTAATCAAGAAAAAAACTCTTTCTTGGTCACATCTAAAAAAAGCAGTACTCTTGGAAGGCATCTACTACATTTTCAATACAATATTCATCATATATCTAATAATTAGAGCACTAACTTCTCCAGACGCAAGCTCCGCAACTATTTTAACATACTATGGAGCCGCCTCATCTTATGCTGTCCAAGCAATCATTGTCACACCAACATTCCTAAAGTTATACCATAAGCTTAGAAGTAATAGGCTAAATATTCCTGAAATCTCAAAATGGAGTGCTCTAGCAATTACTGCCTTAATTTTTGGACTCTGGATTAAACACCTTATGCTAGCAATCTACGCAATAGGCATCGACTTTTCCAACTTCAGTTATTTGCTTGGCTCACTAAATTCAACTTTTACTCTGCTAATATCCGGTCTTCTACTAATTGCATCATTTATGCCCCTTTACAAAAAAACAAGCTCCATCATCAATACAAAAGTGCTTGGACTAGCCTTTATTTCAGCAGGCGTATACACAACAATATATCTTTCAGTAGCGTTAGTAAATTCACAATACATGAATTGGGTAAGTCTAATTGACTGGTGGACAATAGCATTCATCGTTTTGGGATTAAGCTTCTTTATTTATAGAAAAGAATAACAAGAAAGCATTATCTCTACGAAATCTACGCTTGTCTGCAGATAAGCTGTAATTAAGGTATGAAACAATTGTCTAGTATGCGCGCGCGCTTTATCCTAGCCCCAAATAAGCATCATTAACTCCAAAAATGCTTGGCTCGCGCACATTCAGCGCGAAGAATTATGAACCACAGTGTAACTTTTTTATCTTGGAATTATTCTTTAAAAATACAAAAATGAGGTTTTAAATTAATAAACAAAAATTATCACTTAACCTCCAACAAAGGAATTTTATATATTTTTATACTGGCTTTTTCTATTCGTTTGTTTCCTGAGTTATTGAGTTTTTCCTTTCCTCTTGGTTGGGATACAGTTTATTATGCTTCTAGGATGAGCTCTGGGATTGTTTTTACTGTTGGCAGTGATATTGTTAATTCTTGGCTTATTTACGGAATTTTAGCTGCAATAACTAACCTAAGCAATCTTGACCCACTTATTATTCTAAAAATCTTCGCTCCAATACTCTCTGCTACAACTTGCGTCTCAGTATATTTTGTGGCTCTCAAAAAACTAAACTGGAATCCCACCAAGAGTTTACTAGCCTCATTAATTTTTTGTTTTCTGTCTATTTTGGCTTTATTTACTGTCTGGGGACACGAACTAGCCATGCTATCTTTGCTCTTTATCATTTTCATCACACTAATCACAAGTGCTTTTAAAAAACAAAAAATCCCCTTTAAACTCCTAATGGCGATTCTTCCTGCGATATTATTGCTTATGGGAAACTTTTTTTGGATTTCTCCGTTTGCTGCTCCAACAAACAGTAACATTGTTCGGGTGGATGACAGTCTTTGGGCTCATCCCCAAGGATTATTTTTCATAACAGATTACCTAAATGTACAAACCCCAATCGAAACCTATCCTTCATACTTCAACCTACTATCAAACGTAACCGCATTGTTCCTAATCTTATACGGCCTAACCTTACCCCTAGTATTCATAGGCCACTTCAAAGACCAAGTCCTAAACATATGGACCGCACTGTTACTTATGGGAAGTTTCAGTTGCCTAATTGTTCCATCCTTTGCCATATTTTTGTGGGCAAGATGGATGCTACTACTCGTTTTCCCATTTTCCTTTTTTGCAGCTAACGGTCTTTGGAAAATCACGAAGAGTCTACCCGGAAACAAAATCCTAAAATACGCCAAAAAATTCAAACCTACAAAATACGTTTGTCTAACCCTCTTTTTAGCTTCAATAATTTTGAGCTGCCTGTTTATGATCTACCCCGAATCCGACAACAATCAAGGACTAATCAACTGGGGCGGATCCAAAAAATATGTACCCTCAACTATGCAAACCAGCTCCATTCCCTTACAAGACATAAGCGCCACCCAACAAGCCTTCAACTGGTTAAACTCCAACATGGACAACAACTCTGCTTTGCTTGTTCATGATGCTTTTGATAATTGGGCTTTGTTGTATCTTAACAGTGCCCATCAGGGGTACTTGTTTGATTTTAACTTACAACAAGCTACAAACTATGCAAAAAACCAAGGATACACTAACTTGTACTTTATTTGGTGGAACCAAAACATAACCCAATACAACATAGAACTCTCAGAACAATGGACCCCAATCCAAAATTATGAAAGAATCTCAATCTACCAACTAACCTAAAAAACCAAAAGACTCTTCGTAAACTAAAATCTAACAGTAAAACCCTTTAGTCGTACCAGCTGTCAACGAACATGTAGTATCCTTGCCCTTGTTGGGCTGCTACAATTTCTACATGGGGTGGAATGTAAAACATAAAAAATGAAGGCACTCCTGCGTGAACAATTACGTTTTCACATTCTATATCTTCGGCAATTTTAGTTAAATCAGAAAAACAATCCACGTACTCTACATGCCAATGACCGTAAGGATAAACCTCACTATATTTTACATTAAATCCTTGATTTTTCAAATCATCCATGTAGCTTTGAGTCCTAGCTTTATTAAAAGCAGAAGATTCCACTAATGGAACAACAAAAACAAACAAACCAATAGAACCTAAAACAAACCCAGTCAACAAAACTTTTTTCATTCCAGCTGAAATTTCTCCTCGTCTAAAAAGATAATACAAAGGCCCACCAGTAACTACAAGCAACAAAAATGAACCCAAAATAATAACCAAATAATTTACCATTGGAACTCCATAAGTTTGATGAGGATAAAAATTCTCAAACAAAAGCCAACTACAAAACCCCCACAAACCAAAGTACCAAACAACAAAAACCTTAGCAAGCACTTTCAAACTTATCCCTCTGTTTTTCAAATAAACTGCTTTTCAATTAAATAAAATTAACCGACAAATAACGAGCAAAAGCCAATGGGTTGGCAACTATACCCTAATGAATCCATTAAGCATAAACCAAATTCCTCAATCAAAAATAAACCCCTAAACTTTAAC
>JARRMA010000164.1:0-7056 GCA_037386505.1 Candidatus Bathyarchaeota archaeon | reverse complement strand
CTCATTGCTGGCTGTAACAAACCAAACTGGTTACCGTCGGGATCAATCGCCACTGCTATAAAACCTACTGTTGGAACTTCCTGTTTTGGTACAAGAATTTTTCCACCTAAATCTGTTACCTTCTTTACATACTCATCAATATTTTCAACAGTAATATAATTAACAGAATTCATCTCTTCTTGCCCAGGTTTTCTTTCATAAAGTCCTCCATTTACTCCTGGTCGTTGAAGCATACCATTTTCATCTGTAGGAACTGTCTGAATAATCCAATAATCCATTCCCTCCACCGGAGAATGAATAATCTTCCAATCAAAAAGCTTAGAATAGAACTTTCCCAAATTCGCTGCATTCTTTGCTGGAATCTCAAAATGAACCATCGTATGATCCATAAGTTGTTTCACCTCCCCAAAACATTTCTAAAAATGAATATGTCTGAAAGTATTAAAAAATGTATATATTAACAAAAAATTTAAACCCAAAACCAAATTACCTATGTTAGAAAAATTGATCTAAACTTGATTTCTTTGTTTTAGGATTAAAATGCTCATTTACATTCTTTTTTGCCTCTTCCTGTTCAGGTGTCAGGACTCCTAGCATCTCTAGAACCTGAAGACAATTCTCAACAGCGTAACCATGATAATGATTATTAAAATAACCAAAAACTTTCTTCACTTTAGACGAAGCATTTTTTAACTTCGGAACCCAAGGCTCTAATTCATCTGAACTATACCGATAATCAAACCAAGGATTCTCTCCATGACCGTGCCATCTAAAATAGGCAAAATCAGTAGTTACATGAACCTCAGGAGGCAACAATGGCTCATCAACAATACAATACGCAACATGATATTTTTCAAGTAATGACCAAGTGTCACTATTAATCCAAGAGATATTCCTAAACTCTACTGCAAAACGAAACTCTTTAGGCAAAATTTCAAAAAAACTTTCAAGATGCTCCAAATCAAAAGAATACTTGGGCGGGAGCTGAATCAAAAGACAACCAAGTTTTCCATTTAAAGACAAAGGACGAATTAAATCACAAAAACTTTGAAGATTATATTCAACACCTGCATCTAAATTTAATTTCTTATCATGAGTTATAATTTTTGGAAGTTTAGCACAAAAAACATGATCTTCAGGAGAATAACGAGTCCAACCCATCACTGTACCTTTGGAAGGATAAGCATAAAACGTAGAATTAATCTCAGCTGTTCTGAAAACATTTGTATAGGCGCGCATCATACTTTTTATGCCCTTACGATAAAAAGGTCCAACCCATTCTCTATAACTCCAACCAGAGGTCCCCAAAACAATATTACTCAAAATAATTACCCCTTAAAGAATGAACTATATCATCTATCCCATAATAGACTTTTTCAGGCAACTTCTCAATCAAATCAGAAGCATGAACCCGCTGAGTAGAAGTAAAATCAATTAATTTCCAACCTTGATCACTAATTAAATCAAATTTATTAGAAGGAAAAACCGCATCTTCTTTTAATACCTCAACAAGAGAATTTATTCCAGTAGATTTGGTAACTGAAGGAAATTTTCCTGACTCGTTATAAATCTTTAAACGAGCGGCATCTTTAAACATCTTATTTGAATGCATAACAATTAACGATTTCTTAATACCATCTTTAGAAGCCATTTTATCAATCTGCATTAATTCGTTATCTAAAGGCTGATAGACATTATGAAACCCCTTCCCAAAAATTCGAGTATACAAAACATCAGAAAGATAGGAAGGCTCGACTTTCTTTAATAAATCAACACAATGAATTATACCTAAATCTTGTAAATATTTTATAAAACGTGAATTCAAAGAATCAGGATTTCTTATTTCCAAAACATAACGCAAATTAGTTTTCTTAAGAGAAGAAAAAAAGTTTGTTACTTTTTCAACATTAAATTGATTGAAATCAAATTGCGCCGGAGTTTGAAAATGAAGAAACTCAGAATCAAGAATATTACAAATTGTGACCATCTGATCAAAAATGCTAAAAACTTCTGGTATTGATTCAAACTTTAACTCATGCGTAAGTTTCTTGTTACATCTTACAGAAAACTCGAAATCTTTAGGTACAATTTTACGCCAAGATTTAACCATATCAAGTTTTGGCATCTGATAAAAAGTGGAATTAACTTCAACAAAATTAAAAGCCTTAGAATATGCTAAAAGAGCATGAATACCAGGTATCTTGAAATATTCCCAACCTCCAGTTCCAATTCGAAATTTAGTCAAGAAAAAATCCTCACATGATCTCTGTGTAAATATAGATTTATTCTTCTTTTTAATGCTCTTTTGCTGAAACTTAATTTACAAGAAAACAAAATATGATTTAGTTAAGATAAACTTAGAATAAACAGAGATATTTTAGTGTAAAAGAAATAAAATTTAATTAAGATCTGCTTTTCCTTATTTTAGCTTGCCAAGCATCAGGGGTTTGATATTTAATTTTAGGATAATCCTGTTTTAACATAGCTTTTAGATAAGCTTCAAATTCTTCTTGTGATCTACGTTTCTGATGCATAATTCTTCAAAATAAATTAACTCAATTTAGCAAATATACTATTTATTTCAAGAAATGATACATTCTAAAAAAGATAAACAATCAAAGTATGATATAATTGCAACTTCGAAAGGCATAATATTCGTTTAATTGAATTGAAAAAATGAGTTATAATTCATAGGACTTGTTTACATTTAATCTAAATATTATAAAAATTGTATCATACTTCTTATTGACAGATCTTAACCACTAAATACAATAAATGAATAATAAAACTCGTTGATAATCGTTGAAAAGATCAAAATTAGAAACTCATATCGCAGTTCTTCAAGTTTTAGCTGAAAAAGGATCCCTAATTTCAACGCATATAACATATGAAACTTATCTAAACTGCAGTTGCGTAAAAGAATGCTTAGAATTATTATTAAATCAAAAACTAATCAAAGAAAACGGATCGAACAAAAGAAAAACATACGCCATTACAGATCAAGGACTAATAGCCCTTCAATTAGCCAATAAAATTGATGATTCCCTAAAAATATTTAATGAACCAAACATAGCAAACTAAAAATCATCTTAAGAAGAACTGCAAAATCCATTATTATAAATTGATTTTAACTCTTTGTTGCATCCCAAAGCTTGTCACCTTCCATTTTCAGTTTCCTTAACTTCTACTCGAACCTTTTTCCCAAAAAATTGCTCAACATCTATATGTAAAGTCTCTGAAATTTCTTCAATAAATTTCCGAGAATCTCTATCCTTTAAAAAATACCTAGAAGATTTCGGCATCTAAACATCACAGTGCATACAATAATATTAAATAAAAAACATTTGCCTAATTTAAGGTTCCAATCACTAAAAATATTAAGATTGACCTAAAAATTGAAACAAAATCTAACTACTTCTTTTTAATCACGGTAGGACAAACATTACAAGTCTTTGGAACAGGCAAACAGTCTTTATGCCATTGACAAATGATGTCATCAGTTCTTAAAGCAGTACAAAGCTCACAAAATTTAAGCATAGCATCAAAAGGTGAAACCTCATCAGCAGCTATACCCGAAGCAATTTCATCAACAATAGATTTAACAGAAGGAGAAGTTTCAAGCTGCTTAACCATTTTTTCTCCCCGTTTTGAATACAAATAATGACTTATAGATGCCTGAGTTGTACCAAGCTTTTTAGCAGCAACTACTTGAGAGAAATTATACTTTTCAATTAAACTCCTAGCAACTAAAGAACGAAAAGCAGGTAATATAGAACGAACAACAACTTCACATGGAGGACGCAATAGTTTTCACCATAATATAACAGCGTTATTCCTTATAAACTAATGTGTTAACAAACCAGTCATCGTTTATAAACATACAAGGTATGAGATGGATAGCCAAGCTCAGGATTTTCACAAAAAACATCAACATTAATTGGCTCCCAACCTAGAATCTCGTAATCATGAGAAACAACTCTTGCCCCAGATTTAAGCTCTGACTCTAATTTTGGCTTAATCCGTTCATTTGCACTCGTTGTCAAATAAAGAAAAACAACATCAGCAGAAGACAAATCAACATCAAAAATATCTCTCTGAATAATTTGAGGTTTATCGTCTATTTCAAGCAATTGAATACTCAGAAGAGCCTTCTTTGATAAATCATCTCTTAACTCAACTCCCACCGATTTAGCCCCAAAATCGGAAGCAGCCATAATAACAGCCCGACCATCTCCAGACCCCAAATCAAAAAGTACCTCATCGGGTTTGAGATCAGCCAAAACAAGCATCCGACGAACTACAGATATAGGTGTTGCAACAAAAGGTGCAAGGAACAAAACTTAATCCTCTCGATTTTTATTACTTAAATTCTACTTTTATGCTTTTTCATTTTGATAAAATTAATTTTAAAAGAGCAAGAAATTTACCAAAATTTTCGCCTTAAAGACTTCTTTTCAGCTTCAATTATTAACTCAAAAAAATTTTTCGAAAGCCTATTTTCTTTCTTTAATAACTCTTTAACATCTGAAAATTGTACATTTCTCCCAGATAGAGCAACTGCAGCATTCTTACCAAACTTAGAAACAAGTCTAGCAGTTTTAAGTGCCCTCCGATATATTTTGTCCTCATCTTTTGTTAACCTCTCTCCTCGTTTATCAACTAAAGACTGAACCTTAGATTCAACAAGTCTAAGTACACCCAAATTCGATGAACCACATCTGGGACAAACAGGATGATCAGGCAAATCACTTAATCTAATCATCTCAAGATAATCCCAACATTTAGTACAAACAAATGTTCTAACCTCTGTTAACAAACGCGCCTTAGCTGACTCTACCAACAAAAGCCTCATTCTCTCGGGAGGAATAAGATCAGTTTTCATACTAGCCTTTTCAATCCCAACTTGAGCAATCGGTGAAGCATCACCATCAGTTTCAACCTTTAGAACCTCAATAGAGCCATCCTGAATAGAACCTAAAATACTGACCATATTTTCTATATCCAAATCTTTTAAAAAAATCTCTTTCAAAGCCTCATCATAAATAGCAGTATCTTCAAAACTTTCCATCAATTTACTTAGACTAACCTTACTTAAATCAACCCATTTCTGTATAGCGCCAAATCGTCGAGCAACATGAAATAAACGTCGCTTAAATAAACCAGTCTTAACAGTTGACCGTTCCATTAATTCTTTAATATCTTTAGAATTCATTTTTTTAATAGATTCAAATGCAGAAAGTATATCATCAGATTTTACAGCACCCATTGAGTTCACAAAAATTCTATATGGATCATGCTGAACCAAAACACTATACCCAGTTTTATCTGACAAAAGATGACCCAACAATTGGCCTAAAGCCCTATTAGTCAAAGAACCAAAATTAGCCTGTAAAATAACAAAATCATCCCAATCCTCAAGTAAAAGTCGCCTATCTGAAGGAACAGGATACCCTTTTTCAACATGCTCAACAATTTCACGAATCGCCCGTATAATAGTTTTAGAATCAGCAGGATAACGATGAGACAAAGAAACTGAAATTTCAAGCAAATTCTTTCCTTTTCTTAATTCAGTTTCAATAAAACTATTAATTTGCCCAACCTCTTTAGCTACAGCAAAAGGCACTGGAATTTCTTCTCCAATCCAACTAGGAATAGACCCTGTAGGATCATCTGTCTGTTTAACAAAAATTTGATCACTAGAAACATGAACAATTTGCCAAGGCCGACCCTGAATAATAAATTTAATACTAGGTTTACCATGCTCAGAAACAAATGCTTCATCTAAAACCCCAACTGCTGAATCCTGCTCATCATCAATAACCAGAAACTTCTTTTCAGCAGGAATCATAGACAAATTATCGAAATAATACTCATACAAAGGCTTAGTATTACGAGGTTTAAAAACTAAATTATCTTCTTCAGATACCCAAGCAAACCGGGGAAATCGACGGTTCATATAATCCAAAACTCTATTAATATCATCGAAAGTCAAATCAGTATAAGGAAACGCCTTGGAAAACAAATCATGAATTTCACTTATTTTCCATTGTTTTTGTTTCATAAGTAAACCTGCTATTTGATGAGCAAGAACATCATAAGGTTTAGGTGGAACATCAAGCGGTTCCAATTCTCCATCAATAGTTTTACGAGCAATAACCATAGCTTCCAGAGTATCATCAGAATCCATTGTAATTATGACACCTTTAGGAACTCGCCCAATCCTATGCCCACTTCTCCCAATACGTTGAACCAATCGAGTAACCTGACGTGGACTCATATACTGAATAACCATATCAATTCGACCAACATCTATACCCAACTCTAAAGATGAAGTCGCAACAAGCCCCTTCAAAGAACCATCCTTCAAACCTCTCTCAGCGGAAAGCCTAGATGGCTTAGCCAAAGAACCATGATGAATAGAAACGGGAAAATTAACATCCCAAACCTTAAACCTACTTGCTAAAACCTCTGAAATAGAACGAGTATTGGTAAATAAAAGAACAGAACGATGATCGTCAAAATAATGACGAATAGACCTAAGACGAGCAGCAACCTCAGGATGAGTAAAAAGCAAAGTAGCTAACTCATAATCCTCTTTAACCGGTTCAGGAAAAAGAATCTTCAAATCAGCCATACGATCAAGAGAAACAGTAACAATTTCAACATCCCGATTAGAACCTACAAGAAATTGAGCAACCCGCTTTGGACTGCCAATAGTAGCAGACAAACCTATCCGTTGAAACTCTCTACCAGTAACCCAATGCAACCTTTCAAGAGCTAAAGACAACTGACTACCTCTTTTACTATCAGCCAACTCATGAACTTCGTCAACAATAACCCAACGAACAGCACTAAGATGCTGCCGCATCAACCTCCCAGGCAAAATAGCTTGAAGAGTTTCAGGTGTAGTAATTAACATATCAGGAGGACTTCTAGACTGCCTAGTCCTCTCTTTAGAATCAGTATCACCATGCCTAACAGCTAATTTAATATCAAGATTATTGCACCACCACTCAAGTCTTTCAAGCATATCTCGATTCAAAGCTTTCAAAGGTG
>JARRMA010000163.1:0-5525 GCA_037386505.1 Candidatus Bathyarchaeota archaeon | reverse complement strand
AAAAATATTCGGGTCAATCTCATAGAAATCAAAACCTGCTTCCTTAAAGATGTCAAGAAAAATTGCTAAAGCAAAAGAAATAAATGTAAAAAAGAGCTTTTATGTATAGATATTTCATAAAAAATGGATTTATGTGCTTCCTTGTAATTATTGTTGAATACTTTGTGATAGAAAAGCTTATTGTCTATGACTAATATTTTCAAAGACAACGATTTAACACGGAGAGTAGCAGTTGTCAAAAGCCCAAATTAATCTAAACATTTCCGCTCTTTCGTTGGTTGATGAGCTTTCCAGTAACGCAGAAAAATATGGTGTAATTGTTGAAAAAACATCTTTAGGCACAACTCTTATAGACGCTGGAATTCGTGCTCGAGGTGGTTTCATAGCTGGAAAGTTTGTAACGGAAATATGTTTGGGTGGTTATGGTTCGGCAGAGATTCTTCCTATGCAATATGGTGATATAACTTTTTCATCAATTTACATTCAAACTGATTATCCTGCGCTCTCTACTTTAGCTTCTCAATTCGCTGGATGGCGAATCAAAATGGGTGATTATTCTGCTATAGGTTCTGGTCCAGCAAGGGCAATATCTCTTAAGCCGAAAAAGCTGTATCGAAAACTTGAATATAGTGAGCAATCTGACTCTGCGGTTCTTGTTTTGGAAACTAATAAGAATCCTCCTGATGAGGTTATTCAAAAAATTTCTTCAGAATGTAATATTTCTCCAGAAAAACTGTTCTTGGTTTTGGTACCAACCTCATCTTTGGCTGGTGCTACTCAAGTTTCTGGAAGAATTGTAGAAACTGGATTGCATAAACTTGAAACTCTAGGACTTGACCCGAAAATTGTTGAATATGCTTGGGGGTATGCACCTATTATTCCTCTTCATCCAAAATTTGATGAAGCCATGGGTCGAACAAATGATGCTATTCTTTATGGTGGAACAGCATATTATCTTGTTAATTATGATGATGATGCTGAACTAAAGGAAATAGTGGAGCGTGCTCCTTCTTCATCTTCTAGGATGATTCAAGAGGCTAAAGCCTTAGCTAAAAAAAGTCCACGATTTCTTGACATCTTTAAGGAAGCAGGTTTTGATTTCTATGAGATTGACCCGAATATTTTTGCTCCTGCCGTGGTGATGATTAATAACATGAAAACTGGTAATTTTTTCCGTGCTGGAGCGCTAGATATAGATGTTCTAAAGAGTTCTTTTGGGCTATAGGAATTAACTGATTGTGTTGAAATTCGTTTTTTCTTTTAGTTGACTAAATTTATATTCTGAGGAAGGGATTGTATACTAAGTTGAGGTATAATTGAAGTTATCAAAGTCATTTATTATTGATTCAGACATTATTCGAGCATATGATACTGCAAATGATTTCTTCATTGGTCTTGGATATGAACAAAGAAATGCTGTAAAACCAAATTTTCTATTATTCAAGAAAAGAATTTCAGAGACCGAAGAGTCATTTGGAGATTTAAAAGGTTCAGTAATTCGGTTAAAAATTTCTTTTAAACCAGTTGGAAATTTGCAATTATATTCTACAACTTTAATCACTGTTCGTTGCGATTATACAATAACACTTGTTGGGCATGATTTTTCTCCTAATGAGCAAAAATTGTTTGAAAAAGATATAGACAAGTTGAAAAGCAAGTTGGTTGGAAAAATTTTTTCCAAAAAAGTACCAAAACAGCAAACTACTGCAGCTGGGCAAACTTGTAGTCGAATCTCAACAAATTTGTGTAAGGAAATTTGTGAAAATCTTCAAATTCAAATTACATTCACTCTTGAGAAAAATAGTATTCGAGTTGGAGAGGAAGAAAAAATTGAAGTAAATGTAAAGAATGTTGGTAAGGATGTTATTTATTTAAAAAGGTTAGAGAATGTTTTATCTAAAGAATTTAAATCTTTGGAAACTACTCATGGAGAGTTAGTTGATAATTCGGATCTTAATCTTGATGGACTAAAGATAAGGCCTGATGAAAAATATGACATTACGGTTTCATTTGAGCCTCTTCGTAGTGGTTCATTCGAAATAAGGCCTAGAATCTATTATCTTGATACTTTGGGTGTAGAAAATGTCATAGAATGTCATACAAAAGTTTACAAAGTTCTTGATCCGTCTCTTCCTGGAAGAATTCCTACTGGTTATGCAGAATTAGACAATCATCTTTTTGGAGGTATACCTGAAAAATATGCTATTGTTATAACTGCTCCTTCGATTGATGAACGTGAGAGAATAGTTAGCAGTTTTTTGAAAACTGGAGCCGAATTAGGCCAGATAACATATTATATTACTTATGATTCAGAATATGGAAAAAATTTGGCTAAATCTTTTGAGAGTAATTTTTTCCTCTTCCAAACAAATCCTAAAATTGATGATAATCTCGCAAATATGTCTAATGTTTATCAAATCAAAGGAATTGGAACATTATCAAACATAAGTATTGCATTGACAAAAGCTCTTCGTCAATTAGATTCTGACTTAGGAAAGACTAGAAGAATTTGCATTGATATTATTTCTGATGTATTGCTCGAGCAACAAGCAGTGGTAACTAGGAAATGGCTTAGTGCTTTAATTTCTGATTTAAAATCTAAAGGTTTCACAATTCTTGCAGTTCTTAATCCTCTTATGCATCCTCCTGATCAAGTTCATGCACTTCTAGGATTATTTGATGGCGAAATAGAAATATTTGAAAAAGAATCCAAAAATGGTTTAGAAAATATTTTGAGAATTAAAAGGATGTATAATCAGAAATATTCACGCGAAGAACTAAAACTTAAGCATGAATTTTAATCCCAAACTCAAACACACATGCTCTTTACGATAACGAATGCGCGCGCGTTAAATTTAACCTCAAAAATTTTTTCTTCCTCTCTGCCAAAAGCTCATGTTGATCCATTAATTATCGTTTGCAAATAGTTTGCGCACTTTCTAGGAACCTGATCAAAGTATTGTGCAGCGCCCATCCAGTCTGGAGTAAAACCTGATCCAGGCAAATCAGCACATCCGCGCAATGTCCAACCATCCAGCTTGACAACTAAACCGTCCAATACATCTATGGCGCACTGGAAGTATTTAATCCGCAATTTTAGGTTTTTAGCATTAACTGCAGCGTCAATGTTTGTGATCGCAGAATCAAACTGGTCTAGCAATGCCTCTTTCCTGTTTTCTTTAACCTTGTCATTAGCTCCAGCAAAATCACCAATCGGAGTTTCCAAAATCCAGCCCATAGTTTGCTCTAACTGATCAATAACATAGCTAGCAGTAATCGGATCATACAACGAAGAACCACCACCCATAGCACCATGCCAAAAAGCGCTCAGATAAATATCCCAATTGCCATTCCGGTTATGCGCGCGCGCAATAATGGATCCATCAAAAGCAGGAGAACTCATTGCACGAGGCGACGAAGACCACTTCGGCAAATGAACTTTTGCGCCTGTAACCACATTGAACCCAACTCCTGTTGAAATATTATAAGCACAAACATATGGAGTAACATAATTAAAATCATAATAAGAAGTAGCCAAATCATAATTTTCTGCATAGAAAACAATTTGGTCTTTACTGATTGCCGGACTAAAGCAAGCCTCTTCAGAAAGGGGAAGTTGCTCTTCAGTATTGGATGTCAAATTGTATATGTAAATGTCCATGCCGGGGTAAATCCACAAAGGATTAAGAATGGATAGTGTAGAACTTGTTGGTGCTATTTATGGACATTTAACAATAGATCTAATTCAAAGATAATTTGGGTTTTGGGGTTAAAATTTTAACCTCTATACCAAACTAACTTTTACAAAGTGCATCCGTAAATCTAGGCATTAGCAAAGTTATTAGTACCAAAGTGTTCAATATCTCTTTTTTATAGTGATGTAAACATGAGTGATATTACAAAAGTAGTTTCTATGAGACTTTTTGTTGCTGGAATAATTATTGCAATTTTAGCATCATGTCTTGTTTCAACAATTATTGGAACTCAATTATCAATTGGTCCCCAAGGTCAGCAAGGAATACAAGGCATACAGGGTCCTCAAGGGGATCAAGGTGCTGTAGGTCCACAAGGAATTCAAGGGGTAACTGGTCCTCAAGGAGTTCAGGGTCCTCAAGGAATTCAAGGTCTGCAAGGTGACACAGGTCCAGAGGGACCTATTGGTCCTCAAGGTGAAACGGGTCTCCAAGGTATCCAAGGAATCCAGGGAATGCCTGGAGGATTTGGTGCGCCTGATTATGATAGTGGCTGGGTGCATTTGTCTAATATCGAAACAAATTATTTCACTCACAATCTTGGATCTAAGGATAATCTTTTTGTTTACTTGTATGGGCGAGCAATGTGGATGGGAGATTATGTTTATCATCAGGACTACATTGGGACAGACAGCTATCTTGAAGGTGATAAGTATTATTGGGTTGGAGCATCTTGGTTTACAGTGAGTGATAACGAAATAGGTGTGGTTAGAGGTTTTGATGACTTGAGTTGGGAAGAGTGTAGGGTGTTTATATGGAAAATACAGGAACAGGCTGATACTTTTCCTCTAACAGATAAAAACTAAAATCTCACCCTTTCTTTTTTCTTATGAATCTATTTCACTTAAACTGATAAACTGAACCGGCAAAAGAACGTCATTATTATTTTCTGCGTGTGTGGGTTTCACACGTGAGCGGGAGTAAGAGTAAGAAAGAGAAAGAAAATGAGAATGAATGAGAGCAAGAACGAGTTTTTGAGTAGACAAGAACAAGAAAAAGTGAACGTTTGGGTTTGGTGCATGAATTTTAACTCTATTAGTTGTCGAATATGTTTTTATATCTTCTTAGAGTTCAAGTAGTGGGATTAAATCATGTTTGCTCTAATGGTGCACTCTTATAGAGGGGGAACTGGTAAAACACTTTTAGCTACTAACCTAGCAGCTGCATATGCAAAAAAAGGAAAAGTCTGCTTGTTGGATTATGATTTTAGTGCCCCAAGTTTACAAGGATTGTTAAATATTCCTGAACCGGATTTTTGGATTAATGATTTATTGAATGATGAGTGTGAAATTGATGAGGTCATCACTGAAGTATATCCAAATCTGTATGTTTGAATGGCCAATCCTGATGCAGAGGCTATTAGAGATATAGTTGGGAAATCAAGAGGTTGGCAAACTGAGGCTCTTCAACATACTATCTGCCTGAAGGAATCATTAGCTGAGATGGGATTTGATACTGTTATTTTTGATACTCCTCCTGGACTTGCTTATTCGGCAATTAATGCTGTTATCGCTTCAGATGTTGTTGCATTGGTGATGAGGCTAGAAAGTATTGACATTCTTGGAACAAAAGAAACAATGAAAGGAGTCTATGACCTCTTAGAGAAGCCAACATTTATTGTTGTAAACATGGTTTTGCCTGCACAAAAGGCTGCATTATCTGCAACACTCGAAAAAATTTTTGCTGATCAACCAATAGCTTATGTACCATGTCTCTGTGATGTCAAAGGTTATATCGCAAAGGGACAGCAGATTCTTATTGATGAAGACTTGG
>JARRMA010000162.1:0-10845 GCA_037386505.1 Candidatus Bathyarchaeota archaeon | reverse complement strand
ACAGTTAGACTTAAAAGAGGTATCCCATGTCCAGGTTGAACCATATCGCTAATAAAAATGCCTATTGCTGCGCTTGTTCCTCCCACCAATGGCCCAAAAAGAACAGCAAATATTCCTGGAACTATCACTGCTGGCCAAAATTTAACAACCCCAACTACAGGACTTACAATACCCAGGTTTGTTAAGATTCCAACTATAGCATAAAGAGCTGCGCCAACCCCAATTATTGCAATGTCTAAAGTTTTCATAGTCATCCAACAGTTAAGCACATTTAAGGATATTTTTAGCTAAATAATGATTTCGTATGAATTATCTAAATATATAAAACCTTTTCAGATTATTTGAATATATATAATTATTTTAAATAGAAAAAATTTAATTCCTAATACGCAAATCAATATTTGAGAAATTCTAGTACTGGTGATTAAAAATGAAATTCAAGATTGAGATAGAACGTGAAGGGTGTATTGCGTGTGGTTCATGTTATAGTATAGATCCATCTCACTTCGAACCAGATGATGAGGGAAAATCAGTCGTAAAAGGCGGAGAAACTGACTCCAATTTATCTTCAGGAACATTTGATGATGACGATATAGAAAATGCTCAAGATGCTGAGGGGTCCTGTCCGGTATCAATTATTACTGTAACTGAATTGTAATGAAGAAAAAATAGCGTAAAGTTTAAGGACCTGTAGATAGCTTTCCCTCTGAATACTGGTCTAGTTTGAGGAATGAATATTGAGTTCTAAAGAAACGTTGATAGAGAAAAAGACCAAGGTTCTCATAAAACTTCGTGGTTACAAAGTACTGACAAAAGAAGACATTAAAAATGCAATTAGCATCATTGTCAAGAATAAAGAAGGAAATAAGGTAATTATTTGGGCAGTTACCACAGATGGAACTGTTGGGGTTGCATATGTTACACAATTAAAAAAAGCGATGGATGATGCTGAAATTAAGAAAGGAATCATAACAACTGTTGGAAAGTATACTCATACAGCCAAATCAAGAGCAAGACAATATGGAATAGAATTAATTCCCAAAATTTTTCCATCATTCAAAATTTTTGACCATGACTTCGTTTCTAAACATGAACTTTTATCAGCTGAAGAAAGAGAACAAATTCTAACAGAATACAACATGGAACCCTATCAATTACCTCGAATAAGAGCATCAGACCCTGCAGTCATAGCAGTTGGAGGCATTCCAGGGGATATAGTCAAAGTTATAAGAAAAAGTCCAACCGCAGGAAAATATATTGCATACAGGTATGTTGTTTAAAACAATCTATTGAATTAAGGAGATAAATTATTCTCCTTTTTTAGTACTCCAAGGGAAAAAAGGTTTAAAGTTAAAGCAAGTGCATTTTTTTAATTTTAAGATTCATTCTAAAATTTAGATGATTTTAGTGAATTATTATCGAATTTTGACTATATTCAATTTTTTGTAATATATTCGTTAATGAAACAGGGTATTTTAGGTATAAAGTTATAGAAAAAATGTACTGAACAAATTTAGCGAGGAATTGTTTTGGAAAATAGTGCATTACAAGGACTTTGGAAACGAAGAGACCGATTACAATTAATGGCTGAAATAATGGAAGCAGCCAAAGAAAAACAACTAAAAACTCGGATTATGTATATGGTAAATCTAAGTTTCAGTCAACTTAATGAATATCTTGAATTCTTAACTAAAACAGGTTTTCTCAGATTTTATAGTGAAGACAAAAGGAAAGTCTACGAAACAACAACTAAAGGCAATCAATACATTAAAAACTATATAGAGATGTCAAATTGGCTGCAAATCCAAAATCTTGAAGATCTTAAGGTAACCGAGAGGTAAGAATTTTGACAATAAATAATCAAAAAGAATATAACATCTTTTCAGCGTTAGTTGAAACTATTCACAAGAAAGATCTCGGAAGACTAAAATTTGCAAAATGTCCAAAATGTAAACGTTTAACTCCGTTTAGACTTGGTTCGATTACAAGTCTTAGTGTTAAGTGCAAAAAATGTGGAAATAATATTCAAATATAAACAAAAGTCTAACTTAAAAGAAGCGAAAAAATCTAACAGATATTTTGATTATAATTCACCAAATATTATCATTCGCACAAGTTTATAAAGGACCTTTGATGTAATTCCTTTCAGAGTTAGTTTTTAGAATATGCTAATTCTCATAATAAAATGGAGGTGCAAGCCAAATGTCTTATGGTAGACCTAGAGAAATGCACGATGCAGTCTGTGCAGAGTGTGGACAAAAATGTCAAGTTCCATTTAAACCTGATCCAAGCAGACCTGTGTATTGTCGAGAATGTTACGCTAAACGAAGACCCCCGAGAAGAAATAGATATTAAGATCATTATCAAAAATCTATTTTTCAAAAAAATAAGAATTTATTTTTCCTTTTTTCTTTTTTTATTTACATATTTTAAGGAATAGACTAGTTCTATCCGAAATCAGAAGAAGTTACTTTAAAATTATCTGAAAAAAATGAATTTATTCGTAATATATTAAATCTTTTTCTTCAAGTTCTTTATGTAGTTTAGCAACTGCATCATAGACATCTTCTTCTTTTGTTGCTCCAGTGCAGACAAGTTTTCCACTTGCGAAAAGAAGGATAACAACTTTGGGATCTTCCATCCGGTAAATTAATCCAGGGAATTGTTCTGGTTCGTACATTGTTCTTTGAAGAGTATAGGCACAATCTTCAAGTTCTATTCTACCTAATAGATTTGCTGAAGCTACGATATTTACCACTCTGATATCAGGTTTGCCAACAATAATTATTCCACTCTTCTTTAATTCTCGAACAACTTTCATAACGGCTTTTCTTGATTCTTTTTCAGATTTAGCTCCTGTACAAACCATTTTTCCAGTGCTGAAAATTAAAATAGCTGTTTTTGGTTTTTTTAACCTAAATACCAATCCAGGAAATTTTTCTGGTCGATATTCCACTAAAGGATTCCCTTTTACAACGGCATTTAGGTCGATGTTCTGATTTAACGTTGCAGAAGCCACAACGTTTTCTATTCGTATGGAATCTTCAAGATTAGGCATATTAAATCCGCCTTATAACAAACATGACTTTGACTGAGTTATTTAAATAATTCTAGAAATATCCTTAATATGTAGCTTTTATGCTACTTCCATTTGTCTTGTAAGAATTTTGGTATTCCTGACGAATCTCTTGGTCCAACCAAAACTTCCCAATTAGAAAGTTCTTCAATTTCTCCACTAATGCGAGCTGCTTTTCCGGGTATTATCAGTTTTCTATGCTTTACTTTTTCTTCAAGTTTACTTTCTTTAATAGCTTCGGCAACTGTTTCAGCAGTTAATTTTCTTCCAGCGACTCCACTGTCTATTGCTGTCCCTTCAGAATCGACAACTATCAAATATGCAGATGCTCCGGCAGATTCTATGTCTTGTACTACAGTGTAGTAGGTCAATGCAAAGTTTGATGTCATTAGTACTGGAGAGTTTTCATCGGGGTTTCCAATTTCTCTTAATCCTGCTTCAACGGCGACGGGTTTTCGAGGATCCGTATAAATATTTTGTCTCAGTACAGTTACAGGCAGAAGAGCCCACCCTTCTAAGCTATGCATTATCAAAACGTCTGCATATCGGGTTACAAGCATTGATGCAACGAAAGCTTCATTCCAGGTACTTACTGTTGAAGAATTTGAAGTTTCAATCCATGCAGTAATAGGTGTTCCTAAAATAGGATAACCTAATAATTCATCTCCCATACTACAAGCTGCTCTTCTAATCATTGTGAAATTATTTATTGTATCTCCTAAACCAGCGCCAGTAAATGTTCCAGGATCTAAAATTAAATCTTCAACTCCATAATTATTTAGAGTCTTAACTAAAGACTTCAGAAGTGAAATATCATTTGGGGCTGATATAGCTAAAGGACATTTATACATTAGAGCTAATTCAGCAACATCTTTCCAATTTTCTTTTGTTGCAGCATAGATTAATGGTTTAGATTTTGGAATGGCCATTAGGCCACTTTCAAGAATTGTTGGATCAAATGAACATAAAATTATTGGCAAATTTGTATTTTCGGCAACTTTCTTAACTGTTGCTTTAAATTTGGTTGGATTGTTTGAAGTTGATCGAATAGCAACCATCTGAAGCTGTAGATTATTTCCAATATATGTATAAGAGAAGTCTTGAGTAGCTTTTAATCGAGCAAGTAAATCAGTTTCTGACATTTCGTCGCTAACATCAATAGCAATTGCAGTTGGGTTTGTGTATGTGAATTCATGCCGGTACATAACTAATTTTCCACCGACATTTATCGCCTTATCTCCAACTCCTATACTGACCTCTTTTACTGCAGGTTTGAGCATTTCTTTAAGTTTGTTGTAATTCTTTTCAAACTTTTTAGTAAGAAGAGGAGGACATTGGTCTATGCTAACTTCTCGGTTTACCACTTTTGTAGCAAAAGCCATACAATTGTCCTCTCCACATTCTTTACAATTTGTCTTAGGTAGGAGCATGTAAACATCTATAGGACTAAGTTGCTTCATTCCAGCTTTGGTTTCTTTTTCAGACATTCTTATTCACCCTAATACTTTACTGATACCCAATTGGCAAAATTTGATGAATCAAAGGTGCCTAGTTTTTCTGTTAATCGTTTTATAGTATTTCTGAGAGTTTTTACAGCAGCTGGGTGTAGCATCATAAATAAATCGACACCTGCAAGCAATAGAGTTAAACCGGTTACTGTTTCCCATAAAGGTCCACGAAGTTCTCGTGCTCCCCATTGTGGATCCATTTTTTGCCAAGCTTCTCTAGCTGCCCAGGCATTAGTTGTTCCAGAGGACATTGGTTGTTGAAGTTCAGGATCTCCCATTAAACCAGCCAATCTAGCGCGTTCCATTATGGTGTATGCATAATCAAGTCCATATCCCAATGCTGCTGTTGTAGTATCCATTATGATTTGATCTTTCGGTAAATATTCAAGAAGGCGTCTATTCAATTCTCTTGCTTGGTTTAAGTCCATTGGAGAAAAAGCTAAGGCAACATGACCGTACTTTTTGATTAACTTAGCTGACTTTTCTATATCCATATCTAATGTAACAGTACTGATTAGAAGGCGCTCTCCTTCTGCTGCTGCTGTAACTTTCTCAAAAACTGCTAAATCTTTCTCGGGATCTCCACATCCACCGACAACAAGTGGAACATCAACCGCCTGTAAAACGTTTTCAACAGTTTTTGCAGCTTCAGAAGGTGTTGAAGGTTTAGGATTTAAGGGATCAATGCTTACTAAATGCAAAGTAATCATTTGAGCTCCAAATTTATCAACAGCAAATTTCGCCCATGACACTGGATCTTCCATTGCATCATTAAAATTAGTTTTTACAGCTTTTGGTATTGGAACTTTTTGATCAAAAACGTCAAGCGAAATTATAGGCATGTTTGGGGTTGGATTTTCAAAAGTATAGAATGCTGGAGATTTTTCTCCGCCGATAACTATAGGGGCTCTTCGACTTCCACCTTGACTTTTTGTGGCTCCAAGTGTAACCTCTGCGATTTGACCGGGATATTTCTGAATAGGAAGATCAAAAGATGCTTCCAGTAAAGACATGGGTTTTGCTTTTTTTGCTTGAACAATTCTTTGAAGAGCTGGCATTACTCCAGGTTGATAAATTAACTCTAATTCATCTATTTCCATATCCACATCTTCGAGTTCAATCTCACCTTTTCCTGTTAAAAGATCAAGGATCTCAGGTGGAAGTTTTAGTTCAGAGTTTTTTTCAGCCCTCTCGGGCATGTTTTCTCACCTTTTGGATTTTTCTCGTTTAATTATTACTTTTTCTGCATGTATCTTGGCATTTTTAAAAATTATTTTAAATCCACCAGTGGTAACTGTTGCAGTAGACACAGGAAATGCAGTTTGCTCGGTGCCTTCGAACTCAGCTGCAGGGGTTTGTTCAGATACTTCAGGTTCTTCTTCTTTCCATCGTTTAAGAACTGGATGATTCTTTTGTTCAAGAAATGGCTTAAGTTCTTCTACTGTCTTTGCATCATTTTCGGTAGCTATTTTGTCAACAATTTCAGTAGGTATGAATTCTTTAACTCGATCCTTTACACTTTGTGGCATCCAAACTACTCTATCCCATCCACCATCAGCTTCTAAAAATTTAGGTGATCGCATATATTCTATAGAAATTCCATGAAATCCATCCACTTGTCTTCCTCCAGCACCAGAATCAGCCAATGTTGAGAAAGGAAGACCATTTACTGTGACCCCTTTGAAACCTCGATCAACTATACCATAACCTTCAACTTCTGGAACGTAGAATGCCATTGCTTCAAAGCATCCACAGGAAGTATGTGGATAACCAAAACCAGTGTACATCCATACTTTGTCAACTGCACCCAAAGTTTTTTGTTTTATTGATTCATTAACTCCAGAAAATTCACCTTTTTCTGCATCTAGAAGTTCACCTTTTTCAATGGCAAAAACTGGTCCCTTCGGGTCAACTTGTGCAGAGGCTCGTCCATCAAACCAACTGATTGAACCACAATTTGAATATCTTTGAGGAGTAATTACACACATATGGGTAGGAGCGAATGATTGACATAATGTGCAACCATAGAATGTGTCAACTTCGTTGTCTTTCATTCCTCTTGCTTTTGCATCACGGGCATCATAAATTTTTATCGCTTGATCATACATTTCTTTTACTTTTTCTGGATCGGTTATGAAAGTTATTTGTATTTTTTCAATAAAGGGTAACTCACTTTTGAAAAGTCTAGCTAAAACTTTTCCAACATAAGTGAAAGAATTGAGTCCTTTCTCGAATGATTTTTTGCTTACACGAATCCAGATATCATAACGCTGGTTAAGATGCATAATTCCCTCAATAAAGTTTAGATATTCATGTACTCGACGTTCAGTTACTCCTTCAAGATCTTCTTCTACATCTTTGCCTGCTATTTCTATAAATATTCCAAAAGGAACGTTTCCTCCTTCTGGTAGGTCTTTGAGATCCGGGCCGATTACACTGACTTTACCGTCTTCAACTTCGTCCATTTTNNNCAAATTTTGTTTCTTGTTTGGGTCCTCCTAATTCTATTTGCATGTTATTTCTTCTGATTCTTTCTCCTTCGTAGATTACTCCAACATCCACTGGGATGTCATCAAACATTGACATTTTATTTTCCTCCTAAATTATTTATTATTGTTTCAAAACTTTGATTCCATTCTTCCACCTTTAGGTTAGGGAAAGACCAATTTGCATGTGGATTGTAATATCTATCTAAACTAATAGTTTTGAGATTTGTGGAAAAATGTTTTAGTCCAGATAAGATCACAAATTCCATATAGTAAGGCCAGCCCATGAATAATGCAACATCGTAAGGACCCTTTCCATCTAATCCTTTCCATGTTGGATCTTTAAGACGATTCCCTATATCCATTGCATTCATCGATGTTACATCATTAAATCCTTGTTTCTTAAATTCTTTTATTGTATGTGCAGTAGCAACAATTGGAATTCCGATTGCTTTATTCATGCGAATTGCATAGTCAATCATTTTGCCTGTTTCTTTGTCAGTTTTTGTTGATAAATATCCAACTACCATTATCGGATGTTTTGCCCTTTTTATCATTGCAGCAACTATTTCTGGTTTTGGGATTACATTCGCTTTAGTAGGTCCAGCTATTTCTGCTTTCTGCCAAGGTTCTGCTTTTAAACTCATTTTAATCAGCCTCTTTTTCTAATCATTCTTTTTAGTAAAGTTGGGTCAGGAATTTTTGTCTCTTCCCAATCTTTTTCTTCTAAGATTTTTTGGATTTCAGGTTTCATAGTGATAGGTATATCCATCTTATTTCGGATGAATAAGTGTATGTCATCAGGCATAACTCCATAATATCGTTTGTGAAGATCAATATAGTGAGTTAACTTCATACTCCGTCCTTTAGTCGTATCATTTGGTCTTAAACAGAGTTTTGCCAACATTACCATGACTTCTTCTTTTGATTCTGCAGTAGTAAATAGGTGCTCTGGTGTTGGACCGGTGTAGACTTTATCTCCTGTTCTTGCATCATAAACGTACCAATCTTCCTTTTTATCTGCTCTTCCCAGTAACATACGTCGATACTTTGACCCATGAGGACCAACAACTACTGGAACTCCAAGCCTCCAGAACCCTGCAGCGATTGATGCTGCTTTTTGAGACATAGCTCCCCAAGCTAATCCAACAGCTCCAACTCGATTGTGTATGTAATCAGCAATTTCTTCGTAATTTCCACGTAAGTTTCGTTTTGCAAAGATACTGGCAATTTTAATTGCTGCTCCAGCAATGTGCGGATTTGAGACACATGAGCCAACATTTAAGATACCTCCAGCTTCAAATCCACCAGGATATTTCTCGTAGAGAGTTTTTCCGTCTTCATCTTTGATCATAGCAACAGACATTGCAGCACATCCTGACAGGACTACTATAAATCTACGTTTTGCGAATTCTTCAGCAATTTCAGCGACTGCGGTTTGACCTTCAGGGTAGTTTGCACATCCAACTATTGCTATAACTCCAGGAATTTCTCCAAGAACTACAGGACCACCAACATTTCTGATTTCGATGTCTTGAATAGCACCGCGTCCACTACGCATAAGATATTTTTCTTCCCACAACTTTTTCTCCCCCGCCTTTATCATAAAGCTGTGAAGTGGAATATCTTTTGGACAAGCACTATCACATCGGGCGCATCCTACGCACTCATCGAGTATTTCAGAAAAGAGAGTAAGGTCACCTAAAGCTGCTGCTTTCATAGATTCAGGGATAGGTTGGTTATTTGGACAGGCACGAACACACTCATTACAGCCGCTGCATGCTTGACCTGCAGCTTTTATCTCTTCTAAATCTGGAATTATACTAAACTTGTTTCTTTTTGGGGCAACTGCCATAACCGTTTCGACAGCAACTTCTCCAGCCTTATCAGAGTCTAATATAAGTACACCAGGTACTTTTCCTTCCACCAAATCATCAATAAGTTCTTTTGCTGGGTCCTTTGTTCTATTTTCTAATCCTAAACAGTTTTTAGGACTTGATGCAATTACAGGAGTTTTAACTTTTTGTGCTTCTTCAAGAGCATCAGCTCTGATACATTGTTCATCAACAACAATTAAGTCAGCCAGTCCACTTCTTATATATTTTAGCTGCCAAGAAATTGGTCCAACTACCTTAGCAGAGGGTTCATATCTCGTAAGATCATGAGCGGTACAACAAATTCCAACAACTTCAACCTTTCCAAGCATATTCTTTTTTCTGAGATAATCGATTATTCCAACACTTGAAGGAACATTATGACCAATTACTAGAATTGTTGGTTTTTTTACATCTGCTACTCCAAATCCTAATTCTACAAGTGGAGCTTCAGGATCAGCTTTTGGAAAACCATAAACTGAAATCTGAGCCAAATCTGCGATTTCCATTCCAACTTGATCTGCCATTCCTGCATGAAAAGCTTTTGATTCAAAATCTAAATTGCTTCCTTCTTGTCCAGTGTGGGTAGCAGAAAGGCAATGTGTAACCTGCTCTTCTGCCCAATCTAGAGCTTCTTCCATATCTTTCAATGTTTTAACTTTGATACCACAAACCAGACGTGTTACAGGTGCCTCAACATCAATGTTCAAGCCTCCTTGATCAAGAAGGAAGTCGGCTCCATGCTTTTCTATCAAATGATGAACCAAGTGTCTTGAATGAGCAATGTGAGTTGCAGCACCAATACTACAAGCAAGCAGAACAATCCTTGATTGTTGAGCAGCCATATTTAGTCCACAAGCCCCCCGTTTGTCTCCAGATAAATCACATTTTCCGAATGTGCATAGACAGCAGACATCACAGAAGGGTAAATAGAAGGGTTTGTAGCGTTGCAAAAGTTTCATGTCCCAATCTCTCAAATCAGTCATTGATGGAAATGGGGTTGGTCCCATAGGCTCTTCCCAAGAGTCATCAACAATTTTACCGACGGAAAATTCGAGATCTTTAACTAAAGCAACATCTGTTTTCAATTCTTTTGCTTTAACAACTAAAGCTTTTTTAGCCAATTTAAGCTACCTCGAGTTTTAGTTTGAGATTACACACACATCTTCCCATTTATTTACCTTTCGAAACTATTAAAAAAATTGGAATATGAATACAAAGCACAATTTCTTTTTCATCTAAGAAATCAATAATGTTATTTCTTGACTTAACTGAGAGTTATGATTCAGTTTAAAAAATAAACATTCTTAAATATCCTAAATTTATTTAATAAAATTAAGGATTAAAAAAACATTACTCAGAAGTTAATTTATGAACATTATCTATTATTTGATGATAAGCGAAATAGCAGATTGAAAACCCAGCAATAGTTGTAGGAATAGGAGTAATTAGAATTGAAAATGACCATATTCCCAAAGAATATAGAAAGAGAGGAAGGATTGTTATAGCTATACAAACACCGATCATTAGAAAACCTAACCATACTCCTTTTTGGCCAATAAATCGTGCTCTTGGTACTTCTGAAAAGTCGGGGAATCGGCTGCCTATTGCTAGTCCTACAAATGAACATTCAAGAATAATTGCATATAATGCTACGGCAATTGCAATAATTACTTCCAATCTAGTTTGTACGATAATTTGTATTAGTAATACTACAACTGACATAATTGATACTGATGCGATAATTGGAATTGAAAGCTTTGCTTTAACAATTTCTTTTATTTTCAATGGTACAACTTGTAAGTTTAGAAATGCACTTCCTTCTTGACCTATACTTGTTAAAGATACATAAAATGCGAATAATAATAATCCCATCATTGGTCCCCAAAACACAGTTAAAC
>JARRMA010000161.1:0-8182 GCA_037386505.1 Candidatus Bathyarchaeota archaeon | reverse complement strand
ACTCATAATAACCTCCCAGTCCGGAGTAGTCATTGAGGTAACAAGCATCGGTTTTATACCTTTTTTGTTGAATTCTACAACCTCTTTTAACGCCTCATCTGGAGTATGAGCTTTAACAACAATTCCTGAAGCAATCTTTGTTCCAACTGGTATTCCATTATAAATGGGTTTAACTTTTGGGTTCTGCTTAAGTTTGAATAAAGTTAGAACTGTTCTGGTTGCATGAACGGTTTCTGGTCTTGCTTGTGTTATGAAAACTTTACCTTTTTCTATTGCATACTCTACATCCATTGGTTTATTGTATGTATTTGCAATAGTCGTAACATGTTTCGCAACTTGAGTTGCTTCATCGAATGTTAGAACTCTGGGATCACGAACTCCAACAGGTATATCAACGTTTGACTTTGTATTTTTATCATAAACCATCATTTCTTTTTGAGGATCTTTAGGTGGGATTATTCCAAGAATTTTAACGGATGGTTCTTTAACAAAACCGGTCCAAGAGGCACTTTCTTTCCCTTGAACAATCATTTCACCTAAACCGTAAACTCCTTGGATAACACCAACATTCCGATTTCCAGTATTAGGATCTATTGAGAAAGCAACACCAGACTTTTCTGAATCAACCATAGTCTGTATTACAACAGATATTAAACCCTGATCTAACAACTGAACCTCAGATAAATCTAGAATTTTTTTCTTACGTAAATCTTGCCTATAATCGATAACTCTCCAACCGAAAGCTGAAGCAATACATTTCAAAACATTCTTTATAACACTAGAAGAATCCAATTCAACATTTAGATAAGTTTCAAATTGACCAGCAAAAGCTGCTGTAGCTAAATCTTCTGTTATACCAGAGCTCCTTACAGCAACTCTGTTTCTACCAACTCGCTCTTTTAACATTTTGATTTTTTGTTCCAAAAGTGCGATGAGTTGAGGTTGTGTCTTTATGTTTTCAATTACATCCACAATTTTTTTAGCAATTTTTTTAGCTTCTTTTTCATCATCTTTGTCCAATGCAACATCCAACTCTTGAACTAAACTTACAATGGCAGGATCATTCAAGAGCATTATATCTTCTTCAATATTAACGATTAAAGGTTTAGAAGTCAAGTTCATACCCTCAAAGTCGTTCTTATTGATATATCATCTTTTAATAATTAAGCAATTTCCCTCTTTGGAAGTAAAAAAAGTGGATAACACAAAAATAATGGCCTCATTAATCCCCAAGTTTCTCGACTACAACACGACATGGAGTGGGTAACTTTGCACTTCCTCTTTTTAGCGCTAGTGTTGCAGCATCTAAACCATCTTTATTGATGTTAACCATAATCAAGGCCTGGTCAGGTTTAACCCGAGCAGCTAATCCTATTGCTTTGCCGAAAGCGTTTCTCATTCCATCTTGAAGACGATCTGCATGAGCCCCAAAGATCATTTTATTTTCTCGAAGTATTACATGAGGAAAAGGTAAAATTTTCAGATGATAACTATTTCCAAGTTTTTCTGTAAGTACTCTGTTAGTTGCTATTCGTGCAGCTTCCAGAGCATTATGTCTGATCTGAACCGATTTTTCGGCAATCAAACGAGCTTGATATTCATAGTCACCTGCAGTATTTCCCATGGTAAATTTTACAATTTTTGATGTAGGAGATCCTCGGATATACTTTTTCCGAGTGTAAGGTTGACCCTTAACCTCCCTATAATTACGAGCCTTCAATGTATATTCCTTACCTGCATCTGCCAAGTTAACTAAGCAGATTAATAAAAACTATTCTATAAATTGTTATATAATATGGATAATAATGAGAAAACGATTCTTTATTTTTAATTTAATTAAGCTTCAAGCAAAAAACATAAAATGTCATTAAATTTTTTTAGCAAACTTATTAGCTAAAATTGCAAAATCTTCGGGAGATAATTCCCGAACTCTCTTCGTACTATAGAGTGTAGAGTCTGCTAATTCAATTGCTTCTTGTTTTGTAATTTCATGTTTTCTAAAAAAATGAATTAATGCATTTCTGACTTTTTTATTTCTTTGAGTAAAAAGAGTTCGTACAAGATCAAAAAAGATTGATTCATTTTCAACATAAAAAGGCGGCTCTCGAGGTTTCAAACACAACAACATTGAATCGACATCCGGATGTGGGTAAAACATATTACGAGAAACAATTTTAATAAGATCCACAGAAGCTCGATAATTAATCATAACAGTTAATCTCCCGTAATCTTTTGTTCCTACAGTTGCTGCAAGTCTTTTCGCAAATTCTTTTTGAAGAATAAGAACACCAAAATCAAACTTTTTTTCTAATAGATGAAAAAGAAGATGGGACGAAATAGAATAAGGAGGTGCAGAAACAATCTTATTGAAAGAAGGAAGAGGAACACTTAGAATATCGCCTTCTATCAAAACAACATTATCAATTGAACTAAATTGTTTTTTTAAATAATCTACCAGTTGAGGATCTATTTCAACAGCAATTACTTTTTTGCATTCTCGGGATAGAAGCTGCGTTAAAAAACCAAATCCAGCTCCAACTTCCAAGACAACATCATCCTTAGTCAATGATGCGTTCTCTATTAAAAGTTGTAAAATTTCTTGACTTATTGTAAAATTTTGCCCCAAACGTCTTTTTGGTGAAAAACCATAAAGACCTAAAAGATGCTTTAATTTTTTAAGAAGATATATGCTTTCCACTACGGTGCTCTCGTAAAAAGTCTATATTTGCTTTCTCCGGCAAGTTCTTCTAAAATTCTTCTTGTAATTAGCTTGGACGGATTAGGCATATTTGCACGATTTTGCAAATCTTCCAGATTTTGAAACGGTTTTCGATCTCTCTCATCAATTATCTGCCACATGTATTTTTTTCCAATACCAGGAATCAATTCAAGAGCATGCATCCGGGGGGTTATGGCTTGGGCAGTATTAAAGAAATTAACAAACCATTTTTCCCTATTAATAACTATTTTTTCTATTGTTCCAGATAGTTCCATTTTAGCATTAGATGTTAAATCCTCATAATTTATTCGCCCAATAATATAGGTAATTTTTCTTCTAGAATCTTTTCCAACATATACTCTATCAGAAGTGTTAAGTACAATACCTTCTCTAGCTATTGCCTCAAGGAAAGTGAAGTATTCTTCTCCAACGACCTGAACTAAAGCACCTGCTCTGTAACCTGGTCGACTCCCAGCCCGACCATGTGGAAGATAATCCAAAACATACGCATATTCTTCGTATCTCTTCTCGCTTTTTTCCAATCTTTCCTCACCCCGAAATGGTAATAATTAGTTGAAAATATATTCGGAAATGTCCTTATTCCTTTTTTCTATATTTATTCAAAAAAACAAGAATTTTTTCTAGTTTGGAGGTTTCAATTATCTTACGACCACCAGCTAAGAACACTCTAATTTCCTGAATACTTTCAGGCATTGCATTAATTATTTGTACAGCTTCTTCTTCTTCTAATTCAAATTTTTCTCTAAGATCATTTAAAAAAGCCTCAATTTTTTTAGAATCTGTTTTAGAAAATTTTGTAGCATAATCAAGAGAACGTCTTTGTAATTGATCGAGTTTTTCCTCACCTATACTTTCCAATGCTTCTTTTACTTGTGGAACAGTAACTATTCGTTCTTTCAGTGCCTTTCGTGCCAATTTTATGCCCCCTTATGAGGCGTTATATGCTCTGGACGAATTATTATTTCTTTAATCGAATTACCTTGTGAAACGTTCACTACGTAACTTTTTCCACGTTTCTCAGAGATAACACCAATTCTACCATGAAATCTTCTATGAGGCATGCCTTTGTGAACACTAGGGTCAAGTTTAACCACGACCTTCTCGTTTGGTTCATATTCCCGTAGTAGTTTACTGAGTCCGGTTTTTCCTCGTTCTCTTGGCTTCCTCTTAAGTAGATAACGAGTTTTTCTACGGTAACCTTTAGCTTTTCTTCCCAACTTTGGATTCCTCCATACTGACATTTAAAACGTCTAACTCGAGGGGTTTAGCTTCAGCGTTGATAATAGAGGACACACTAGGGACGGTTCGTCCTTGGTTGCCTGTTACCAACTCTTTAATATAAAGCCCTCCTTGACAACGTATTTTCATCTTTACGCGGTTAGGCGCCATCCTTGTTATATTTACCTCATATATGTACTTTTCTCGAATTAGATCCGCTCTTCTATGTAAAACACGCAATGGTGTTTGTTGATGAATAGTAACTTTAGTCAACTTCTTAGTTATAGTCTCGATTTCTTCATCAGTAACTTTTCTGTCAAAATCTATAATAACTCTATAAATTTTTGAAGAGCCCTCAGTTTTCTTTAACCTTTTAATATCGCCTTTGTCAGTAAAATGTAGATCTAAAACCTCAATTTTATCCTGTCCTTGTTCATTGATTAGTTTAGTGAGAATGTCTAGATCAATAAATCGTTTTCTAGGTTTCTTAACCTCTATAATAAATGGTCTTCCGGTCCCCAACATACGAACATCAACATCTTCTCGTCCAGCAGCGTGAAAAGCTACCGATTCTCCCTCAGTTTTTTCCAAAAGAGGACCAGCAATAATTTCTTCAACCGATTCTGAATACATTTTACCAGTTCCTTTACATTTTTCACATCCTCCTCCTCTACAATTTCTACAAAGCCACTCTGATTGAGGAATGCCTCGAACTAGTTTCCTATAATATCCCCTGATGTAGAGAGGATTAGATTGCAAAATAGCTTGACCAGAAAAAGGATTAATGAGAACCACAACATCAGGTTTTTTTTTCTAGATCTTTTCCTCATTTTCTTAAGTATTTCAGACGCCATTTTAAAAGAACCATTAGAACTTAACAATCTAAGATTAGAAAAACCTACATCATTTCCAGAAAGAGCTAATTGATGGTTTTTCATAGTCAAAAGAAGTTTTATAGTTTCTCCTCTTTCTTTATCATCTAATCCATAGCCAAGAAGAGCAAATTGTCTACCTAAACAATGATCACAAAGAGGATGATTTTCAAGCATTTGCATTGCTTTTTTAAGGATCTCCATTAATTCTTCTCCAAGTTGTTTAATAATCAGGTCAAATCAAGTTATTCTGTTTCAAACTCCAGGAAATCCTTTCCCAAAAAAAGGAAGTTTTTTCCGTCTAAAAGTCTTCATCATTTTTTTCATCTGGTTATACTGAGTAAGAAGTTGCTTCACTTCTTTTTCAGTTGAACCAGATCCTCTTGCAACTCTACGAATTCTAGATGATGAAAGAATCTTGGGTTTCTCGCGTTCTTTAGGCGTCATAGATTGAATAATAACCCGCCATTTTTTAAGCGCATCCTCGGCCATATTCATCTGTTCATCTGGAATATTATATCCCATTCCAGGTATCATTTTAAGAATACCTTTTAAGGGACCCATTTTCTTCATAGACTCAAATTGCTCATACATATCCGTAAGAGTAAACTTACCACTCATGAAGGCACGAGCTTTTTTCTCAGGTACTTTAACTTCTGCATCTCTTACTTTTTCGACAAGACTTTGAAGATCCCCCATACCCAACAATCTACCAACAAATCTAGAAGGCACAAAAGACTCTAAATCATCAAGTTTTTCCCCTGAACTGATGAATTTTATTGGAGCTCCAATAGCAGCCACAGCAGAAAGAGCACCACCACCCCTGGCAGAACCATCAAGTTTAGAAACCAAAATAGATCCAATCGGCGAGGCTTCATGAAGTGCTTTTGCCTGAACAGCTGCTTGCTGACCAATAGTTCCATCTATCACCAGAATTGATTCATCTGGACTTATAGCCTTCTCGAGTTTTTTCATTTCTGTAATTAAGCCAGCTTCTTCTTTATGACGACCAGCAGTATCAATAATTACCAGATCATAATCCTTGAATTGTTTTAACCCGTGAATAGCAATTTTTACAGCATTCTTTTCTTTTGGTTCACCATAAACTGCAATATTTGATCTCCCAGCCAACTGTTTTAATTGTTCATACGCACCAGGTCTATAAGTATCTGTACAAACTAGAGCAGTTTTCAAACCCCTTTTCTGAAAATATTTTGCCAATTTTCCCGATGCAGTAGTCTTTCCTGAACCTTGGATTCCTAGAAGCATCAGAACTTTTCTTTTACCGGGTTCAATCTTCAATGATGCGGGATTTTCTCCCAAAAATCGTGTTATTTCTTCATAAACAACTTTTACTACATGTTCTCTCCTAGAAACTCCAGGAGGAACCTTTTCTTTAAGTGCTCTTTCCTCGATCCTTTTTGAAACTTCAAGAACCAACTTGACATTAACATCAGCCTGCAATAGAGCTCGTTGGATATCACGAACGAGCTCCTTCACTGTCTTTTCATCCATAACTGGCGCTCTAAAAACTTTTCTTAACGCATCATTTAACGAAGAACCAAGACGATCTAGAACCATTGTTTTTCTCCCACTTAAAAACCATGGTACCCTTTTATAGGTATTTAGTTTTAGCAAAATTCTTTTCTTTTAGATAATAAATATTTAACAAGGTAATACTATTGTCAGAATCAATTAAAATCATTGAAAAAAAGACAATTCCCTCTAACACGACAATGATAATTGGGCTACCTGATGTGGGATTGGTAGGACTAATAGCAACATCTTATCTTATTTCTGAACTCAACTTAGAAGAGATTGCTTATATGGACTCTGATCTACTGCCTCCAGTTGTTGTATTACATAATGGATTACCTCATGCACCCCTTCGAATCTATGGAAATCAGAAGTTAATTGCTGTAATTTCAGAATTGGCTATACCAGCTCCAGCAATTTATAAAATAATGCGAAAAATTGTTGATTGGGCAGAAGAAAAGAAAGTGAAAAGAATAATTTCAATGGGAGGAATTCCACTTGAAAATAGACAGACCATTAAGGAACCTAAAGTATTTGGTGCAGCTTCCGATCCAAAATTATTAGAATTTTTAAATAAAAAAGGTTTACCAACAATGAAAGAGGGTTACATAGTTGGAGCGCAAGCGCTCAGTATGCGATATAGTCTAAGTAAAAATATTTCAGCAATAGCAATTCTATCCCAATCATTTTATAATTATCCTGATCCACAAGCCGCTGCAATTACCCTAAAAGAGCTTTCAAAAATTTCTGAAATCGAAATTGATGTATCCAAACTTCTAGAGAAAGGAGAAGAAATCCGATTAAAAGCCAGAGATATTATGAAAAGAACTCAACAAGAAATGAATAAAATGCAAAAGTCTCAGGAATATGATCTGCCACTATATGTTTAGGGGAACTCGGAAATGAACAAAAGAAAAGAAAAACATGAAAAATTGGATAATTTAAGAAAATACCTATTGGAATTTGAAGAATTGTCCAATGAGCTAAAGGAAATAACAGGTCCCGAGGGACCAAACTGGAACATTGAAAACTGTTGTTTATATGCACTTTCAAATGTTAATATAACTCCCAAAGAAGTAATTATCACAGCAGATCTGCCATATGTTGAATTTAAAACAGTTAAAGTTGAAGTAACTGATGGAAACATTATCGAGATATCCGCCAAAATGAAAAAGAAAATAAAGTTCTCTGATTTTGGAATCTTTCATAGGAATGGTGAATTTACTTCTCTAAGCTGTAGAGATCGAATAAACGAGACTATTGATTTAAAGAAATTAGAAATCTCGTTTAAAAATGGAATATTAGAAGTTAGAATCCCAAAAATCCATATAATAACTGAATAGTTTTCTAAAAATCATGTTCAAATAAATTTATTTTTAGCTATGTTTTCTAATAGTTTCTAACGCTGAAGATATAATCAAAGGAAATGCAATCGTAGCATCACAGATAACGGAGATTTCTTTTCCTTCAGGTTTTATTTTACCCCAACTAATAGCTTCTTTTAACGTTGCTCCGCTCAATCCTCCTGGTTCAGGACGATCCATAGTTATCTGAATTGCTCGATCGACACCTTCTCTGAAAGTATTTGCAAAGAGAGCATAATGTTTAGGCCAACCACCCCCTAAAATTATCATCCCAACTTTCTTTGCATCATAAACGATATCCACAATTTTATGAGTATCGAGAAGAGGATCAATTCTCATTTTTCTATCTTGTCCAAACATCCATATATGAAAACCAACTATAGAATCAACTAATCCTGGACAAATAATGGGAACTTTTTTCTTCGCCGCAGTGGCAAGAATAGAATCTGGAT
>JARRMA010000160.1:0-3939 GCA_037386505.1 Candidatus Bathyarchaeota archaeon | reverse complement strand
CAAGGAAGTAAAAATTGAATCTCTGGAATTTCATTTCTATCGTGGAGACTTTGAGAAATGGATAAACGAAATTCTTGAGGACAAAATACTTACAAAAAGGATAAGGGCTTTGAAAATATTAGAACCATTTGGTGACTTACTCAGAGATCAACTAATTTTTATAGTTTCCAAACGTCTTGAAGAACTTAGTGAAGTTTGATCTTTAATTTAGCCTTCAATCTTTTTGAGTTGGCTTCTATACATTTCAATTATTTCGTTAGTAGTAGTTGCATCTTCTGGAGATTTATCAATCCTATATTTTCCCGTAAATCTTGGGAATCGTATGGCAACTCCACTTCCTTCTCGTATAATATTCATTCCACAGGTATGTGTTGGACTAAGAGTTATTTCAGCTCCTCTGATTTCTATTACTACTACAGGTTCAAACCAAACATCCATATCTAATGTAGAATTAACCCTTGGATGTTTGTGATTTATTCTATGATTTTCAAGTAACTTTGGGAGTTTTTCTAAATCTGCATCTGTGAAGCCAGTACCAACCTTTGTGACAGTTTCGAACGTATCAGTATCTGGATTATAAGCTGCAAGAAGAAATGTTCCATATGTACCTGCACGTTTTCCTCTACCATGAAGTGCCCCAACTACAACTAAGTCAACAGTATCTGTCATTTCGCTTTTATAATCTCGTTTATATTTAATCCAAAGCCATCCTCTTGACCCAGCTTGATATACAGAGTCCTCATTTACAGATTTACACATTATACCTTCGCTTCCTTTTTCAACTGTTTGTTCAAAGAATTGTTCAAGTTGGTCTGGATCTTTGGCAACAATGTACTCTGCTACCTTAACGTTATCTGTTGATTCAATAACTTTTTTCAGATAATTGTGGCGAATTGGATAAGGCTGCTGGGTAAGATCTTTTCCATCGACATAAAGAACATCAAACACAAAAAGAGTGATAGGATGTTTTTTCATTGCCTCTTTTATTCCATATTTTCGTCTTCGGTGCATTAGTTCCTGAAAAGGTTTCATTTCACCTGATGTTGGATCAACTGCAACTGCTTCAGCTTCTAGAATTGCTTCTTTCGATTTAACCTGTTTACGAATATATTTAACTCCATCTGGATATTGTTCTGTGATATTTTCTAGACGCCTTGAAAAAAGAATTATATTATCCTCTTTTTTGTGGGCTTGGATTCTTTCACCATCATACTTGTATTCAGCTATACATTTACCTCCAAGCTTTTCTAGGATATCTTTTGAAGAACTCAACCGTTCAGCTAGCATCGGACGAATAGGTTCTCCTGGCACAACCTTGAATTTCTTAATACCTTCAATTCCCTCTTTAGCAACAATTCTTGCAACTCTACCCAAATCTGATGAGATATTATATGCCCGTTCTAATTGATCTCGGGTTTCTTTTCCGCCTCCAAATGCTATTGCTAATGCATCCAGAACTGTCATATCAGCAATTCCTAGTCTAAGGCTGCCTGTAACAGTTCTAATAATATATTTTGCCTCAATCGGAGATGCATCAGACAAAAGTCCTGCTAAAAGATTTAACTTTAAATCCACTGAGCCTGGACCTGTAGAATTTGCAATTTTATCTAGGGTTTCATAAACTCTTTCTACAGTCAGAGGTGTTGTGAAGAAAGTTGATTGAGTTTTCTTTTTCATATATTTTTGAGTAGTTTCCCCTAAATCTCCTGTCTTTTGCGTATTTTTTTCTATTTCATTTTCTCGATGTCCAGCAGATCTTGCAACTGCTCGAATTGCAAGTTTTTCTGCTATTCCAATTTCTATTCCTATGAAATCTGGATATAATTTTCCTTGTGTTAGATAGACAATTTTTTCAATAAGATTCTTGGGCGTCTCCTTGAGCAATTTAACTAAGTAATCTGTCATCTCAAGTCTTTTGGTTGTTGCTTCGATTTTATGGTAGGTTTCGGCGATTTGGGAGTATTTCAAATGTAGACTTCCTCGAAACAATAGAATACTTGAGGAGATATTAAATGTTAAATTCCAGCTTTCTACCTTTTTTAGACTATTTTTTAGCTAAGAGAAATAATCCACAAACAATGTTTATACCGCCAATAAAACCTAAAATAGTGATAAAAAGTGAATCAAGAAAGATATTGGTTGACATGATAATATTATACATTATATAGGAAATAGCGAAAATTCCACCAGCAATTGTTATAATCGAAAAAATTTTTCCAAGAGTTGCTATTAGCTTGAATATATCCAAAGCTTCAGTTCCAGTTGTATCCTTAAAAATTGGTTCTTTTTTAGGGATGTAATCAGGAGCGCGAACTGAAATTCTACGTTCTTTCTTCGATTTTTTAGTCATTATAATTCACCAATATTTTCAATCATCATCTAAAACAATTTTTCGCGAAGGAACAAAAATGTTCATAATTCCTGCAATAATGGAAATCGTTCCAATTAAAAGCATAATAATTAACATAGTCGATGAAAATATCATAAGAGATAACATGATTAATGTTATTCCACCTCCAAAACATACTCCACCAACCGCTACTCTTAGACGATTAAAGTCAACTTCACGTTTTACCATTCTTATATAATAAGTAACTAGCACTATTGTCATCATTCCCAAGCTTGATATTAGAGCGCCTTCAGCATTTACATCCCTTAAAATTATGGGAAAAGTTAGCAATAATATAGACATTAAAATTCCAGAAATAGGAGTAATCGGATACAAAGGAGCCTTAAATGGTCTATCTAAACGAGGCATCTTTTTTCTTAATCGAATAAGAGATAAGTTTACTAAAGCAAATACCAATAAAGAACCAAAACTCCCAGCATACCCAAGAAAGGCTACTGCTCCACTTGTACCAAAAAATATAACAACCAATGAACTAGCAATAATAGCAACATAACGAGTTCCAAACCTAGCATGAGTTTTTTCTAGCGCTTTAGGTAAATATCCATCTCTACTCATTCCTCCTAGGATACTTGATTGGACTGTCATTGCTGTACCCACAGATGAAATACTTGCAATAATTCCAGCTAATGCAAAAAGGATAGCACCAATAGGACCTAGAATAGTTCTTGCTGCAAGATTAAGAAGACCTGGACCGCCAATAGTATTTGGAGTATCTACAGGAACTACTCCTACAGATACATAAGCAACTGCAAAGTAAACTATTGTCAACAAAATAGTTGTGATCAACAATGCTCTTGGAACATTTTTTCCCGGATTCTTAATTTGTGGGGCTCCAGCTACTAAGGCTCTCATTCCAACAAACATCGGAAAAAGATATGCTGTAGTCGCAAAAAAGACCGTTAAACTATCCGTCGATACTTCAGGAATTAAATTTTGAGGCATTAATGAATACCCAATGCTTGTGAAAAGAAAGATAACGAATATGGCCAAAAAAGCTGCGACAATAAGTGTACTCGCTTCATCTACTCCTCGAATAGCTAGAATAATCAGAATAGTGACTAAAGCTACTATAATTATTGATGTGTTAGCTATAATAAGATCTTGAACAGATAGATCAAAAACTGAAAATAATACTCCGAGCTGGTTAACAAAAACTACTGTGGCCAATGCCCCTCCAAAAACGCTAGCTAGCCATCTTAAACAACCTGCCATGAATGAAATGAAACCACCGAATGCAACTTTAGTATACGTATATTCTCCTCCAACCTCTGGAAGTGCTGCGCTAAGTTCGCTGTAACTCAACATTGTTACAAGATTGATAATTCCGCAAAAGAAAAGAGCAGAAATCATACTTGGGCCTGCTAAATCAAAATAGGCATAATTTAAAAGTGCAAAAATTTCAAAACCAATAGCTCCGCCCAGACCCATTATCACTGCACTAAAAAGTCCATATTTCTTTTCATCAGTCATTAAGAGCCTCCTTTAAATTACTCCTCGTGATTCTCTAACCAAAAAGAGTCCATTTATTA
>JARRMA010000159.1:0-4849 GCA_037386505.1 Candidatus Bathyarchaeota archaeon | reverse complement strand
TGTCCTATCGTCAGTGGGTCTTTCAAAACTGACGGGATGATAATTATTCCATGCAGTATGAAAACATTAGCAGGAATAGCGAATGGATTTGCTACAAATGTTATACTTAGAGCAGCTGATGTGACATTAAAAGAAAAAAGAAAACTCATTATAGTACCTCGAGAAACCCCCTTAAATTCGATTCACTTGAAAAATATGTTAGAACTTTCAAATCAAGGAGGGCATATTCTTCCTGCGATGCCAGCATTCTATCATAAACCAAAAAATATTGATGACTTAATCAACTTTATTGTCGGAAGAATATTGGATCTATTAGACGTTGAACATTCTCTATATAGAAGATGGAATAATACTAAATTTAATTAATTTTAAAATTTAATTCACTAACCAGCTTCTCAATTCTAGTAATAGCTTTTTCAACTTGTTCTTTTTCAATACCTCGATATGTTACCATCCGAACAGTATTTTTTGTCATTGGTAAGGCAAGTATTCCATGTTCTTTCATTTTAGATATAAAAAATTCTGCTGAAATTCCCATTTGACTGACTTCAAAAAATACAATATTAGTTTGAACACGTTCCAAATCTACTGAAAGTCCATTTATTTTGGAAATTCCTTCAGCAAGAATCTTTGCATTTCTATGATCATCTTTTAATCTTTCAATCATTCCTTCCAACGCAATAAGTCCTGGAGCAGCAACTATCCCAGCTTGACGCATTCCTCCACCTAATACTTTTCTCAACTTTCTTGCTCTCTCTATAAATTCGTTAGATCCCACAAGAATTGATCCGACTGGACAACACAAACCCTTTGATAAACTAAACATCAAATTATCAACATACTTCGTGAACTTCTTTACATCAATTTTTAAAGCAACAGCATATGTGTATTCTCAATACAGATCATTGCAGGTTCTGGAAAATGGATATTTTTTGGGCGTATTGCATTTTCAAGATCGTTTGGATCTATTGCCCCAACTTCACTTTTTATGGGCCATGGAAACAAACCGGCAATTCTAGAAATTCCTCCTACTTCATACCAGTAAATATGCGATTCAGATTCCAAAATTACAAGCTTTCCAGGAATAGAATTAGTCATTAACGAAATCAAATTAGCTTGTGTCCCACTCGAAACTAGAAGAGCTGCTTCCTTACCTAATTTTTCTGAAGCAAGTTGCTCAAGTTTATTTACTGTAGGATCTTCTCTAAAAACATCATCCCCCAACTCTGCATCCTTAATCGCTTCCAACATTTCTTTAGTCGGTAGAGTCACTGTATCAGATCTAAAATCAAAAATTTCAAACAAATAACATTCCTTGTTAAATGTTGGTTCATCAACTTAATTAAATTTATAATAACTTAACAGAAACATAACCAACGTAAACAACTTTATTTAATTATGATCAATAAATACTAAATAATCATTCTGAAGCAAACATCGGAGACTAAATTAAACATATGACTTTCATTAATAATCAAGAGAGCGAACGTACTTTACCAAAGCGGATTGATAGACTTAATGAATTTGCAAATAATTTGTGGTGGAGTTGGCATGAAGAAGGAAGACAAATATTTCGTTCACTTGATTATGCATTATGGCGAACCAGTGGACATAATCCAGTCAAACAACTTCTACACATTAGTTCTGAAAAACTAGAGTCAGCAGCACAAGACCCTGCATTTCTGGAATTATACGACTCAGTTATGCAGAAATTCGATATTGAATTATCTGGAAAAACTACTTGGTGGCAAAAAGAAAAACTTTCAAGTCAAATTAAGCAAATCGCCTATTTTTCAGCAGAATATGCTATTCATAATTCTCTTCCCATCTATGCTGGAGGTTTAGGAGTTTTAGCGGGAGACATTTGTAAAGAATCTTCTGATCTTGGATTACCAATGACTGCAATTGGATTCATGTATCCTCAAGGATATTTTCGCCAACACATAACAGCTGAAGCTGAACAAGTAGAAGAATATGCACAAATAAAATTCAATGAAGCACCTATTTCTCCTTGTCCATGGCCTCAAGGTTGTGGACCATTTATTCCGATCCAACTTGCAGATCGTGAAATATATGTTAAAGTCTGGTTGGTAAAAGTTGGAAGAGTTGACCTTTTCCTACTAGATACTGATGTAGATTTAAATGAACCTCAAGATAGGAAGTTATCTGCCAGACTATATACTGCAGACCAAAAAGAAAGAATTCGTCAATTAATAGTATTAGGAATAGGTGGAGTTCGTACATTAAGAGAACTCAAAGTAGCTCCTGATATTTGGCATGCAAATGAAGATCACACAGCCTTTATGATGCTTGAACGGCTTAGAGAAGAATTGATCAATGGAGTTTCCTTTGAAAATGCTGTAGAAAACATTCGAAAGACCACTATTTTTACGACCCACACCCCTGTTCCAGCTGGTCAACATATATTTTCAGATCAAATGATTGATCATTACTTACACTATTTCTGGGAAACAACTGGTGTGGATAGAGACATTTTATTAGAACTTGGAAAATATGAAGATCTACATTCGGGATCTTTTAGTCTAACCACTCTTGCCCTTAGATTAGCTCATCGATCAAATGCTGTAAGTAAACTCCATCGTGAAGTAAGTGTAAAAATGTGGAGAAAGCTCTGGTCAAGTTTAGACAAAAAAGATGAACCAATAACATTTGTTACTAACGGCGTACATCTTCCTAGTTGGCAAGCACCAAAAATTCTAGAATTGTGTAAGAAATATTCAGGAAAAAATTTTTTAGAAAATCAAACTGACCAAAAAAATTGGCAATGTTTAATCAATATTCCAGATGATGAATACTGGGAAATTAGACTGCAATTAAAGAATAAACTCATTCAGACCATACGAGATAGATCTCAGGAACGTTGGACTAAAAATGCTGCCTCATCAAAGCAAGTAATCGCAATGGGGGCTTTACTTGATCCATATGCTTTAACAATCGCGTTTACTCGACGATTTACTTCATATAAACGTCCGCACCTAATACTCTCTGATATCGAAAGAATTAAAAAAATTATAACAAATCCATTAAAACCTGTTCAAATAATATTTGCAGGTAAATCTCACCCTGCTGATTACCAATCAAAACAACTACTAAAATATGTATATCGTCTTGCAATGGATGATAGTTTCTTAGGTAGAATAGTTTTCGTTGAAGATTATGATATGAGCTTAGCTAGAGACTTAGTCCGCGGTGCAGATGTTTGGTTAAACAATCCTATAAGATTACAAGAAGCTTGTGGAACAAGTGGTATGAAAGCTTCAATGAATGGAATTATCAATTTAAGTATCCTTGATGGATGGTGGGCTGAAGCATATCAAAGTTCTAATGGATGGGCAATTGGCACTTTGGAACAAACAAAAAATCGAGAAGAACAGGACAAAGCTGATGCTAATTCAATATATCACTTGCTTGAAAATGAAATTGTACCGTTATATTATGATCGAGATGTAGGCGGTATTCCTCATAATTGGATAAAAAAATCGAAAGAAGCTATAAAATCAATCGGTCCAGCATTTAATGCACGTAGAATGATGAAAGAATATACTAACCAGATGTATTTGCCATCTGAAGGGAAATTAGAGAAATAATAAAAAAATGGAATTGAAAATAATGAATAATAAAATTGAAGCCCAGAAATATTTTGAAAAGGGGGACGTAATAATGATTGCTATCAACAGCAATCAAATTATTATTGATATAAACGAAAATGGGTGTAGACTTCTCGGTTATCAAAAAGAGGAAATTGTAGGAAAGAATTGGTTCGATAATTTCATACCTAAAGTAGATAGAGAACGAATTAAAACTCTTTTTTCAAACATGTTAACAGGAAAAGTTCGTCATGTACATTATGAACATCCTTTAATTAGTAAAAATGGAAAAAAGCGAATTTTTAATTGGCACAATATTCTCGCAAGCGAGGATGGAAAAACTATTGGAGTTCTAAGCTCTGGAGCAGATGTAACGAAAAGGAGACTAGCAGAAAAAGCAATTAAAAAAACAGAAGACCGTCTCCAATTAACTTTAGACAGTATGCTTGAAGGCTATCAGATTATCGATTTTGACTGGCGTTATGCATATGTGAATGCTGCTGCTGCTAAACAGGGTCGTCGAAAAAAAGAAGAATTAATTGGGCATACAATGATGGAAATGTATCCAGGAATCGAAAAAACAGAAATGTTTGGTTATCTTCAAAAAGCTATGACCGACCACATTCCCCATAAAATGGAAAATGAATTTACTTTTCCTGACGGTTCTAAGGCATGGTTTGAACTTCGTATTGAACCAGTACCAAAGGGAGTATTAATTCTTTCAATGGATGTTAATCAACGAAAGAAGCTTGAACAAGAAGTAAACCGGTATAAAAATCGACTTGAAGATGTTATTGCAGAACGATCTGCAGAATGTTCAGAAGTAACTAGAGAGTTAAAATTGGAAATAGAGGAACATAAAAAGACTGAAGAAGGTCTTAAATTAAGGGCAATGATTCTAGATAATGCTAAAGAAGCAATTTATCTCATCAATTCGAAAGGAGATTTTGTCTACGCTAACGAAGTAGCGTTAAAAACATATGGATATAATCGTGATGAATTATTTGAAATCAATATCCGTAAATTGGTGATTCCGAAGGACTTACAGTTAATTGACTCATATCTTGAAACTATTTTTGAGGAAGGAGAATTAAATTTAAAAACAAACCATATTAAGAAAGATGGCAGTGTTATTCCTATCCATTTAAGTCAAAGTTTAATGAAAACTAGTCACGGTAAATTTATTGTTTGTATTGCAAAACAAATATAATTAATTGATAATAAAAATATAGAAATTTATT